>NZ_JAOTGJ010000007.1:0-4070 GCF_044427225.1 Streptococcus sp. 2022WUSS037
ACTCACCTGAGTACAATCCCATCGAGAAAATCTGGGCTCACATCAAAAAACACCTCCGAAAAGTATTACCAAATTGCAATACTTTTCTTGAGGCACTTTTGTCCTACTCTTGTTTCAATTGACTATATTTTTATTGAAGAGTAATTACTACTAGAAAGAAGGAGGAAATGATAGTATGGGGCTTTCCGAAACCTTGAAGGCAATTTCTGCTCCTATTCGTAGGCAAATTCTAGATAGTCTTAAGTCGGGGCCGAAGTCTGCTGGGGAAATTGTAGAACAATTTCATTTAACAGGAGCAACAGTTTCTCATCATTTATCCACTTTGAAAAAAGCTGGATTAATTTTGGAGGAAAAGCAGAAAAATTTTATTTATTATCGTCTAAACTATACGGTCTTTGAAGAGGTCTTGGTTTGGATTGCAAGTTTAGGAGGGCAACAAGATGAAGAAAATTGACATAAAAACCTTATTAGCAACTTCGAGTATATTTCTACTGATTGCTGTATTGATGATTTGTTACTATAAAGCATTGCCAGATACTATGGTGACACATTTTGGCGTAAATGGTGAGCCAAATGGCTCTATGGCCAAGTATATGATGATTTTGACACCACTACTATTCTTTTGTGTTCACCTATTCATTTGTGTACTTTATGATGTGAAAGGGATAGGGAAAACACCAGTCGTTCGAGTGGTCAAATGGCTTTTTCCGTTGCTGGCTCTCATCATTCAAGTTGCTTTACTCAGGTCTAACCTGGGTGGAGAATTAGATTACCGGAGACTTGTTATTGGACTGCTAGCTATCGGTTATATGGTAATAGGGAATTATTTACCCAAGGAGGAATTGGGCAGCAAGACCAATGAAATAGAAAGAAGGGGAAGAAAGCAGGCAGGCTATCTCTTCATCATTGGTGGGCTATTGCTACTAGTTAGTCTGTTAGGTTCAACAACCCTATCTATCCTTGTACTGATTTTGTTTGGTATATCTGTCATAACCTTGAGTCTCTATTATTTTTATCGTCGTTACAAAACCGCTTCCTAATTGGAGCGGTTTTTGTTATACTTGAAGTAGCAAAACAGGAGGTAAGACCATGGGCGTTTTGACAATGGGTCGAGCCTTTGTATTCTAAAAAACAATATCGTCATTTAGTTTTTCTTTTATTACTTCGACGTAAGAGGAAACTCCGTTTCCTTATTTCCAACTTCAAACACTCCACTGGATTGTTTGAACTCGCCTTGCCTGATTGAAACAGTCTGGGGGATACGAATAGTCCGGTGGACTATTCGTACCTGAGCTTGAAAACAAAAAAGCGAAGTACATCAGCTGGTCATCTAGAAAAAAGAAAGCATTGAGTTATGCCTGCGGCTGTTGATGCGAACTTTGTTCGCTCTATTTCCAACCTCCAACTATCTACCAGATAGTTGGAGCGAGTACTAAAAGTAAACTAAAAGTATACAAAGGAGAAGAACATGATTACTTACAAACAAGATCCTCAACTTGATTTTCAAGCTGTCCTTAACCTCTATGATTCAGTTGGTTGGACAAATTATACTGACCGGCCTACCATGTTACAGAAGGCTTTGGAACATAGCCTGCTTGTTCTTGCGGCCTATGACGGTGATCGTCTAGTTGGTCTTTTGCGAGCAGTTGGTGACGGCCATTCAATCGTTTTTATTCAGGACATCTTGGTCCTACCAACCTATCAGCGACAAGGGATCGGGCGTCAGCTTTTGGAGCAGGCCATTGCCTACTTTCCAGGTATTTATCAGCTTCATCTCTTGACAGACAATACTGAGAAAACACGGTCTTTCTATGAAGAACTTGGCTTTACGGCTGTTGATAGCCTAGACTGTGTCGCTTACACCTATTTAAAAAAATGATAACAGTTTTGAATGCAGAGGCTGGGAGACCAGCCTCTTGCTATGAGCAAATGATTTGAATTTCAAATCAAAAAGAGTAGAATAGAATTATCGATAATTAGTGATAAAGAGAGAAACAATGGTAACTGTATTAATTGTAAAGGCCCACCCCCTCGACGCACAAAAGTCCTATGCCTTGCGAGCTTTGGAAGAGTTTCAAACTCGGTACGCCAGTTTGCACCCAGAAGATCGGATTGAAATAGTCGATGTCTTTGAAGATCAGATTCCTGCCTTGGACAAGCCTTTGCTTGAGGCTATGGGAGCAGTTAAAAAAGGTATAGAAATCAGTCCTGAACAAGCAGAACACTTGGACCGCTACAATGCACTGACCCAACAATTTCTTGCAGCAGATAAGATTGTCGTGGTCAATCCCCTTTGGAACCTCAACGTGCCAAGTCAATTAGTCTCATGGGTTAATACCATTAACGTTGCAGGCCTGACATTCAAGTATGGACCTGAGGGCTCTATCGGTCTGGTCAAGGGTAAAAAATTGTTACATATCCAGTCCAATGGTGGGGTTTACGCAGGTCAAGATCCAGCAGCCCAATACATCAAGTCTATTTTTGAGTTTCTGGGCTTTGAAGACATCCATCAGGTCTTTATCGAAGGACAATCGGCCGATCCAAACCAGGCGCAGGCTATTTTTGAAGAAGCTATGGGGAAAATTGATACAATTTTGGAAGTATTTTAAATAAAAAGCCTCGTACTATTTTGTACGAGGTTTTTTAGTCATTTCTGAGATATAGTCCAACTTGCTCTGTCGGCTGCGTTTCTTAAAGAGTGCCTCAGCGGACATGGCTTCCTGCTTACTAGCAAAAGCTTCTTGATAGAGCAGGCTGACAGGCAAGCGTCCGCGGGTGTACTTGGCCCCTTTCCCACGATTATGGGTAGCAAGCCGCTTGACCACATCAGTCGTATAACCAGTATAAAGACTCCCGTCGGCACATTCCAAGACATAAAAGTAGGCCTTATTTTCCATAATAAATCTCATGAATAGCCGGAGTATAGTCGCCGTTTTCCTCATGGACAACCAGAGGTGGCAGGATGTGCAGACCGTCCACCGAGCCGTCCTTGATAGCCTCAATTAGTAGCATATTGGCCTCCTTGCTGGCCTTGGGATAGACAAACTGGATGCGTTTGGGAGCTAGTTTGTAGGTCCTCAGCGTGTCCAAAATATCTAAAAATCGGTCGGGTCTGTGGACCATGGCCAAGCGACCATTTGATTTGAGCACCTGTTGGGCCACCTGGCAAATGCTGTCTAGGTTGGTTGCAATCTCGTGTCTTGCCAGAAGATAATGCTCGCTGTCATTGAGGTTTGAACCCTCGTCTACCTTGAAGTAGGGAGGATTGCAGAGCATCAAATCCACCTTGGACCGCAAATTATACTGGGGCAGGTTTGCCAAGTCATCATTGATAACCGAAACCCGTTCCTCCAGGCCATTGAGGGCGATGGAGCGGCGGTTCATGTCAGCAAGCCGTTCCTGCAACTCGACCTGAATAATCTGAGCCTTAGTACGTGTGGAGGCAAAGAGGCCCACCGCCCCATTTCCACTACAAAGGTCAACAATCAGCCCCTTCTGAGCAGGCATTTTTGGAAAACGTGAGAGGAGGACGCTGTCGATGGAGTAGCTAAACACCTCCCGATTTTGAATAATCTGAACATCTGTCGAGAAGAGCTGGTCAATCCGCTCTCCGTCTAATAACTCAATTTTTTGCATGATTTTATTATACCATCTTTAGCAGAAAATCTCAGTCCATTTTGGAAGAAAAAGGGAGTGGGAAAGAACTCGACCAGTCTAAAAGAGTTCCCCTCATTTTCAAACAAGTAGCTTCGGGCTAAAATAGTCCACTGGACTATTTTACTCCCACCCCCACACAGCTCAAACTGTCTGGGAGACAGTTTGAGGTTGGAAATAAAGCGAACACAGTTCGCATCAGTCGTTAGGTCAGATTTGGAGTGTGAAACACGAACAAATCTGCCAATCAACCACTGCGCTGAGATGTTGACACGAACTCTGAGTAGTAACCGCTGGGCTTGAGCCCAGCCTCTTCAATCTAACTAAAAAATTCAATCCAAGCCCCGACCAGCAGGAAAGCGATACAGAGATAGATTTGCCAATTTGCTTTCAAGGTCCATTCTTTAGACCAAAAG
>NZ_JAOTGJ010000007.1:4080-5509 GCF_044427225.1 Streptococcus sp. 2022WUSS037
ATTGGAAAGCCAGCTGACTACAAGAAAAAACAATCTACAGATCCTAAGCGTTTCCTCAAAGTAACAGAGACAACAAAGGATGGGGAAATAGCTGAGAAAACGTTTATTGAGTTGGACGAGGATCGTGTTCTTTCTGAAGCAAGATTTGATGGGATATATGCGGTGACGACAAACTTAGACGATACGATTGAGACCATTGTGTCCATTAATCAGAGACGATGGGAGATTGAAGAATGTTTCCGTATTATGAAACACGAACTGAAGGCTAGACCGGTTTATCTAAGTCGAGAAGATCGTATTTCTGCTCACTTTACAACTTGCTTTCTTGCTCTTATAATCTATCGCTACTTAGAGCTGGCAGTGCATAAGCAATTCACATGTACTGAACTCATTGAAACCTTACGGTCATACACTTTTAAGTACCTTCCTGGTTTTGGTTACCTACCAAACTATACTCGGACCGCTATTACTGATGAATTGCATCAGACATTTGGTTTCAGAAGTGATTATCAAATTATTAGCGAAAAAAAGATGAAAAAAATTTTACAAGCGTCAAAATCGAGAAAAAGTACGCATTTTTGATATAAAAAGAAAATCTCTCTAAACCCTTGATATGCATAGGGTTAGGGAGGGTTTTGTCGTTTCAAACTGTCAAAGACGGGATTATACCATCTTTAGCAGAAAATCTCAGTCCATTTATAAGAAAAAGAGCGAAGACCTCGCTCTCAAACATTAACTAAAAAATTCAATCCAAGCCCCGACCAGCAGGAAAGCGATACAGAGATAGATTTGCCAATTTGCTTTCAAGGTCCATTCTTTAGACCAAAAGGCACTACGGGCAGTACCGACCGTAGCAAAGAGCAAGAGTGCAAGCCAGAGGCTAGGTCCCTTATTTAGCCACTCCCCTATACTTCCTAGAAACAACAATATCATCAAATAAAAATTCAAACTCCGATAAAATTCTTTATTAAATTCCTTAAACATATAAAATCCTCACAATACAAAGAAGGAAATGATTGTCCAACTCGGGAGTTTGACAGTTTGAATGACACAAAAGTGCCACAAACGTTGATGTGATGCTATTTTTTTTGTCAAATTTTCGTATATATTAATTGCGTACTTTCTCGTACTGTGATATAATAGAGTGAGGTGCGAATCTATGAGAGTTAAAAAATCAGTATCTAAAAATACAATCAATTATGCCATTATCAAAGATATTAAGGTTGGAAATAAAAGAACTTCTACCATTGTCGAAAATCTCGGCAATCATGAAACTCTTCAACAGCTACATCCCGAAATGGAACCTATGGAATGGGCAAAATTGCGGGCTAAAGAGTTAACCGAACTCGATAAAGAAGATAAACAAGAAATCTTAATCAAACTACATGAGAATAAACAGTTAAAACAAAATCAACGAAATGAGTATCAT
>NZ_JAOTGJ010000007.1:5519-77652 GCF_044427225.1 Streptococcus sp. 2022WUSS037
CTATCCAACTGACAATAAAGCCAATGACCAGAAAAATCTGCCATGTTTTTTTAATCCAGCCACGTGACTTAAAGAGAGCTAGATAACCAGCATAAAGTCCGATTCCAAGCTTGAGAAAATGGATAAACCAAAACGGTCCATTTACAGCAGCATAAATCACTTGTAGGATGCAAAGAATGGAAAAGTAAAATTCCCAAGTCCGATAAAATGCTGAATTGAAGTTCTTAAACATAGTAGACTCCTTTCTACTTACCCAGCACGAATCTAAGATATATAATCAGCACAATCATTCCCAGATGCAAGATGTAGCCCATGCGAGTGAGCTCCTTTTCTTCCTTGAAGAAAAAGGTCCGAATAGCCTGGATAGTGAGGATAAGAATGGCCAATAGGGCATACCAAGTTGAATTTGGAGAACTGTCCTTAAAGAAACCGGGTAGTAAAAAACAAGTCCAGAAAACCAAGGAATAAAAGGCATTGTACCGATAGAAATGCTTGTTAAACTGAAATTTCATAAGTAATCACCTCTCTTTCTGTTATTATATCAACTTATTTGAAAGTTTTCAAATATTTATATGTAAACAAAAGCGGGTCTTGTTATAAATAAAAACTATAACAAAGCTTGCTGTTTTTCTATAAGTATTTTTGGATATTTTTCACACCAAATCTCCTATTTCATGCTAGACTAGATTGTAAGTTAGAATGGAGTAGATGTTATGACAGATTATAAGATTGATACGATTTTGGCACATACTGGCATCAATAACGATGAAAAAACTGGGGCCTTGATTTCCCCTATCCACCTTTCGACCACCTACCAACATCCCGAATTTGGTCAATCGACAGGCTTTGACTATACGCGCACCAAGAATCCGACCAGAGCTAGCTTGGAGAAAACCTTAGCTGCCATTGAAAAGGCTGACTATGCGCTCGTGACCAGTTCTGGTATGGCTGCTCTGGTCTTGCTCTTTAACGGTTTTCCTGTTGGAAGCAAGGTAGTTGCGGCGCGTGATCTCTACGGCGGCTCCTTCCGCTGGTTCAATGAGCAGGAGCTGTTGGGGCGCTTTAGCTTCACCTATGCCAACACTGAGGAGGAGCTCCTAGCTGCCATCACCGAAGAGACAGACTATGTTTTCCTTGAAACACCGACCAATCCCCTCATGGTAGAGTTTGACATTGCTAAGGTTTCGGCTGTCGCCCATGCCAAAGGTGCCAAGGTGATTGTCGATAACACTTTTTACAGCCCTATTTATCAAAATCCCCTTCTACTTGGAGCTGATGTGGTCTTGCATTCAGCAACCAAGTATCTGTCAGGGCATAATGATGTATTGGCAGGCGTGCTCATGACCAATGACCAGACCCTCTATGACAAACTCTTCTATGACCAAAATACCACAGGTCCAACCCTTTCCCCTCTAGATGCCTACCTTCTCATGCGTGGACTGAAAACCCTCTCTCTGCGTATGGAACGGGCAACGCAAAATGCCCAGAAAATTGTTGCCTACTTGCAAGCTAGCCCAGCTGTTAAGCAGGTCTATTACACGGGTAAAGGTGGCATGATTTCTGTCAAGGTAGCGGATGAAGGTCGCATTCCTCATATTCTCAATACCCTAGAGGTCTTTACTTTTGCGGAAAGTTTGGGAGGAGTAGAAAGCTTGATTACCTACCCAGCCACTCAGACCCACGCAGATATTCCAGCTGAAACCCGCCATTCTTACGGGCTAACGGATGACCTACTCCGTCTGTCAATCGGAATTGAGGATGCGGATGACTTGATTGCAGATTTAAAAACAGCCTTGGAGGGATAAGATATGACACGATATGATTTTACGACTAGACCCGATCGCTTAAGTCACCATTCAGAAAAGTGGAGGGCCAGTGAGCAGGATCCAGAACTTTTACAGCTCTGGGTTGCCGATATGGATTTTGAAGCTCTGCCCGAAATTCGCTCTGCCATTCGCCAGTATGCAGACCAACATATCTTCGGCTATCCCTACGCTAGTGATTCTCTCTATCAATCTATTATTGATTGGGAAAAAGACCAACACAGCTATGAAATCAGCAAAGAAAGTATTGTTCTGATTGAGGGAGTGGTGCCAGCCCTCTCGGTAGCTATCCAGGCTCTTACTGAGGAGGGAGATGCTGTTCTCATCAATACTCCTGTCTACCCTCCTTTTGCCCGCACGGTAAAATTGAATAATCGCCAATTGGTAACCAATTCCTTGCAGGTGGTGGACGGACAGTTCCAGATTGATTTTGAACAATTGGAGCGTGACCTTGTAGAGAAGGAAGTGAAACTCTACATTTTCTGCAACCCTCATAATCCTGGTGGTCGTGTTTGGTCCAAGGAGGAGGTAGAAAAAATTGGTCAATTGTGCCGTAAACACAAGGTTTTGCTAGTTTCAGATGAAATCCATCAAGATCTGACTCTTTATGGAAACCAGCACCACAGTTTCAACACAGTGAGTCCGGATTTTAAGGATTTTTCACTTGTTTTATCGTCTGCAACAAAAACCTTTAACATTGCAGGTACGAAAAACAGCTTTGCTATTATTGAAAATCCACAATTAAGAAAGGCTTTTACGAGAAGACAGCTGGTCAATAACCAGCATGAAATTCCAGCCATTGGCTTGATTACGACTGAAACAGCCTTTCGATATGGTCGTCCATGGTTAGAGGAATTGAAGACAGTGCTTGAGAAAAACATTGATTATATAACGGACTACCTGACCCAACATACAAAGATTAAGGTGGTAAAGCCACAAGGAACCTATCTGGTCTGGCTTGATTTTTCTGCCTATGGGTTGGAGGATAATGAATTGCATCGCAAATTGAAAGAAGAAGCCAAAGTGGTTCTCAATGATGGACAAACCTTCGGAAAGGAAGGTGTCCATCACGCCCGCCTCAATGCAGCAGCACCGTTTGAAACCATAAAAGAAGCCTGTGAACGAATTGTAGAAGTGTTTGGTAGATAATTAAAAAAGGATGTTCTGTTCCTTGTTCAGAATATCCTTTTTGCTTTTGGTGAACTTGAAATGTTTTGGTGTGTAGAATTAATGACTATGAAATTTCCGATAATCACTTGGACTCATATAATATTGGTTTTTGAATGCACTACTAAAAACCAAGGGGTCAAAGTAGCCGACAGAATTTGCGATTTCAGTGATACTAAGTTCTGGAGTAGCGAGTAGTTGACATGCATGGTTCATTTTTACTTGAACAATATAATCTTTGATAGAGTAGCCAGTTTCTTGCTTGAAAATTTTATACAAATAACTACGACTTAAGGCCAATTGCTCCGCGATTTCAGATACTTTAATAGGACTGCTATATTGACTATGTATTATTTTTATTGCGTGATGTACATAATTTTTTGCAATTGTATTGGCATCTTTTAATGCATCATTCGGGAACTCTTCAACAAGTGCTGCGAGCATTTGATTCAAATGACCGATAAGGATTAGTTCCGTAGTCATTGGAAGAGATTGATTTTTTGTATGATTGATGTCAATCATCTTTTTTAATATAGGAGAATCGAGGTTTGAATGGAGATAATATTTTTCTAGAAGTCGAGTTTGAGTCAGGATGCTTTCAGCACGTGAGCCACTGAACCCTACCCAAGTGTAGGTCCAAGGCTCTATCCCATCAGCCTGGTAAAAAATAGATTGATTTTTTGGAAGTACAAAAATATCTCCGGCAGTTAGTTCAGTCGTATCACCATTGATTGTAATCTTGCCTTTGCCATTCGTAATAAAATGAAGTACATAGTTATTTCGGATTGTTGGTCCAAATGAGTAGTTCTTATCACATTGTTCGGCACCATAATGGTCAACATTTAGGTCAAAATTATGGCTGTCAAGCTCATTATAATTATTCAGAATATTCATTTCCATCCTCCATAGGAAACATTATAACATATTAATGATACAAAAGACCATTAATTAAAGCGCTCTCATTCTATAAAATAAAGTATGTAAAGGAGACAGGAGAGAAGAACATGATTCAATACTTAGAAGAAAATCGCTTGTTCCACCTACAAACTAGAGAGTTTTCATACATTATTCAAATTTTGGAAACGGGAGATTTAGTTCACAGATATTTTGGTAAAAAGGTTAAACATTTTAGTTCTGGAAATAAAATCACATATCTAGATCGATCCTTTTCACCTAGTCCAATTTCTGGAAACAGGACATACTCTATGGATACCTTACAACAGGAATATTCTAGTAATGGTTTAGGTGATTTCCGCACAGCTGCAATTGACTTGAGAAATGAATTTGGTGTAGCCTTGGATTTAAAGTATAAGGCACACAGAATAAAGAAAGGCAAACAAGCACTTGAAGGATTACCTTCTAGTTTTGCTGATGAGGACGAGGTAGATAGTCTAGAGATTGATCTCTATGATCAGCTAACAGACATTACGGTGACTCTTCAGTACAGTGTGTTTGAGGACGCGAATTATCTTAGCCGTTCTACAACCATTCAAACAGGTCAATTTCCAACAAAAATCGAAAAGGCTTTGTCTTTTACACTTGATTTTCCACACAAAGATTTTGTTGTACATAGCCTAGCGGGCAGATATGGATTTGAAAAGGAGTGGACACAGACACCCTTAACCAAGGGGAAATTTTCCATTGGAAGTATTCGAGGAGCCTCAAGTCATTCAAAAACACCATTCATAGCACTCGCGGACCCTGCTGTAACCGAAGACAGTGGTCATGTCTACGCTGCTCAATTAGCATATAGTGGAAATTTCACTGGATTTGTTGAAGTGACACCTTTAGAGACCTGTCGTTGGGGCATGGGATTGAATGATGAGCAATTTTGTTGGGAATTAGGACAACATTCACGTTTCCAAACACCAGAAGTCCTCTTATCATTCACTGATAAAGGGTTGACTGGCATGACACAAGATAGTCACGAGTTCATAAAAAATCATATTGTGGCTTCGAAGTTTAGCCATCAAGAACGCCCGATCCTCATTAATAACTGGGAAGGGACCTATTTCGATTTTACTGAAGATAAGATCGTAGGGATGGCGAAATCGGCAAGTCAAGTTGGAGTAGAACTTTTTGTACTAGATGATGGTTGGTTTGGAAAACGAAATCATGATGAATGTTCATTGGGTGATTGGAAAGTCAATTTGGATAAGTTGCCAAATGGTTTGACTGGCTTAGCAGAGCGAATAAACGGGCTTGGTATGCAATTCGGACTGTGGTTTGAACCGGAGATGATTTCTGTAGATAGTGATCTCTATCGGAAACATCCAGATTGGGCCATCCATATTGATGGGAGGAAACCGATTTTCAGTAGAGAACAATTGGTGCTGGATCTGACCAGGTCAGAAGTTTGTGATTATATTATCGAATCAGTCTCAAATATATTGGAGTCAGCTCCGATCAGCTATGTAAAATGGGATATGAATCGCAATATTACGAGTATGTCGCCATATTATGCAAATGATCAACGATTTGAATTCCATCATCGCTATATTTTAGGGCTATATCGTGTATTGGACACCCTTACAAAGCGTTTTCCTGACATCTTATTTGAATCCTGTGCTGGTGGCGGTGGCCGAAATGATTTAGGTTTACTCTATTACATGCCACAGGCTTGGGCTAGTGATAATACAGATGCCATTGGTCGACTTTCTATCCAAGAAGGGACTAGTTTGATTTTACCTGCTTCTTCTATGGGAGCACACGTGTCGGCTGTTCCAAACCATCAAGTCGGTCGCATTACGCCACTTGCCACACGTGGGAATGTCGCCATGATGGGAGGAGCCTTTGGGTACGAGCTGGATTTAACGAAACTTTCTCAAGTGGAATTGGATGAAATTCGTCAGCAAGTTCAAACCTTCAAATCCATTCGCTCAACAGTTCAGGAAGGCTTGCTCTATCGCTTGAAAAAAACAAGCAATACCTGGGCTGCCAATTATGTCAATAAAGATAAAAGTCAAGCGGTATTCACCTTTGTTAAGATACTGGCTCAATCAGAAGCTCCGCTTTTACAAGTTCAATTAAAAGGACTTGATTCAGATGCCTTGTATGAATGCCCACAATTAGGAGAGACATTCTACGGGGATGAATTGATGAACATTGGGCTTACTATGCCACATGTTCAAAAAGATTATTTTAGTGTACAATATATTTTTAACAAAATCTAGGAGGATTTTATAATGAAAATGAAAACATTTTTAAAATGTGCGTCCGTCTGTGCTTTTGCCAGCTTCTTGGTTGCCTGTGGGAATGCAGGTAGCAGTGATAAAGTAGAAATTGAATATTTCTCACAAAAACCTGAAATGCAAGCAACTCTTCAAGAAATTATTGATGAATTTGAAAAAGAAAATCCTACGATTGATGTTAAATTTTCAAATGTACCAGATGCAGGAACTGTTCTGAAAACCCGTATGGCAAATAACGAAGCGCCAGATGTCATCAACATTTATCCACAAAATGCGGACTTCAAAGCATATGCAGCAGATGGTCGTTTCCTAGAAATTGGTGATGATGCAGGTCTCAGTCATCTAAAAGATGGTGCTGTAACGCCTTATCTTGTTAACGAAAAAAATTACACCCTTCCTTTGACTGCGAATGCTTATGGTATTTACTATAATAAAGATAAATTCAAAGAGTTGGGGCTTGAAGTTCCTACTACCTATGCAGAATTTGTAGCTTTGGTAGACAAAATCAAAGCAGACGGTAGTGCAGCACCATTTGCCCTTTCATTGAATGATGCTTGGTCATTGAACGGCTACCATCAGTTAGCTTGGGTAACTGTTGCGGGTGGATTTGATGGGGCAGAAGATATTCTGATTCGCAGTGCAAAGGGTGCGATTCAAGATGATGCTACAACAAAAGCTGTCTTAGAACGCTTGCAACTGTTGACAGATAATGGTCAAAAAGGTGCAACTGGAGCCCTCTATGCAGATGCAGTGGCAGCTTTTGCGGCAGGAGATGCTCTCATGCTTCCACAAGGTACATGGGCAGCTACAGCTGTTAACCAACAAGAACCAGAATTTGAATATGGTATGTTTACCTTCCCTGGTGATAAAGAAGGTGGCGACTATACCATCGGTGCAGCAGACCTTGCTCTATCTATTTCCGCAGATACAGAGCACCCAGAAGAGTCTAAAAAATTCCTAGAATACCTCTCTCGTCCAGAAGTGATGCAAAAATACTATGATGTAGATGGCTCACCAACTTCAGTTGAAGGTGTAGATACAGAAGGCAAGTTTGAAGAAACTGCTGGAGTTACACAATATGCCTTCACTGACAAACACGTAGTTTGGTTGCAATCTGAATGGGAATCAGAAGAAGAGTTCTGGAATATCACTGTTGAAATGGTTAAAAATCCAAACTCAGCAGAATTAGTGAAAAAACTGAATGCATTCTTTGACCCAATGAAAAAATAATTCAAGAAAACTATAAGGAGGGCTAGATTAGCCTAGCTCTTCTTTATAGTTGCTTAGGGTCAGTTTGAATCCCCCTTACCACTCCATTCAAACTGACCCTAAGCAACTATACATATTTTCAAAAAGGAGTACCATGATGAATCAAAAAGGATTTATTGCCAAATACTGGCCTTATCTATTTGTTGCCATACCAATTGGACTACAGTTAATCTTTTTCTTCTATCCTCTATTTACAGGTATCTATTATAGCTTGACGGATTGGAATGGATTGACATCGGATTTTAGTTTAATTGGTATTCAAAACTATCTAGACATCTTAAAAAATCCTGATTTTTATACGTCCATGACTTTTACCATTATCTTCACTATCGGTCTAGTCATCGGAGAAATTGTTATAGGGATTTGGTTGGCGACTTTGCTCAATCGTAAGATAAAGGCAGTTGGTTTCTTTAGAACCTGGTATTTCTTCCCGGCGGTGCTATCCACAGTCACTTTAGGATTGATTTTTGTCCAATTGTTCAACTATGGTTTCACACAAATTGGTGAGATTCTGCATATTGATTGGTTGATGGAAAACTTATTGGTCCAAGAAAATACTGTTATTCCAGCTGTACTTTTTGTGGCTCTCTGGCAAGGGTTGGCGATGCCAGTCATCATCTTCTTGTCTGGTTTACAAAGTATCCCAGAAGATGTTAAGGAAGCTGCTGCTATTGATGGTGCGACTCGTTCTCAACAGTTCTTCAACATTGAGCTTCCATTCTTATTGCCATCTATCAGTATGGTTTTCATCTTGGCTATGAAATCAGGTTTGACAGCATTTGACCTTATCTTTGCATTGACGAGTGGTGGCCCAGATGGCAAAACAGAATCCTTGGGTTTACTCGTATATAATTATGCATTTGTAGACAACAAATTCTCTTATGCCAATGCATTGGCTGTAGTACTCTTCATCTTCATTATTGTCATCTCATTGATTCAGATGAGAATTTCGAAGAAATTTGAAATTTAGGAGGACTGTCATGAATACTCAAAAACAGAAAAATTGGTGGGTCTATCTCGTGCTCTTCAGCGGTATTCTCTTCATGTTTATTCCGCTACTTGTGACGATTATTAGTTCATTCAAACCTACAAAGGAAATCACGAGCAATTTCTTTGGTCTTCCTGAAAATTTCACCTTAAACAACTACGAACGCTTGTTTAACGATGGGATTGTACAATATTTTGGCAATTCTGCCTTGATTACGATTGTTGCTGTTGGCTTGATTCTACTTGTTATTCCAATGGCAGCTTTCGCCGTAGCCCGTCAAATGAAACGCCAGACAGTGTTTAACTTTATCTACTTTTTCTTGATTATTGGGATTTTTGTACCTTTCCAGGTGATTATGCTCCCAATGACCAAATTAATGTCAAGCCTTGGTTTGAACAATATTGTCGGTTTGATTATTCTATATTTGACCTATGCAGTTCCTCAGGCACTCTTCCTCTACGTCGGCTATATTAAAACCATTGTTCCTGAGGAAATGGATGAGGCAGCAGCTATTGATGGCTGTGATAAATTTACCATGTACTGGAAAATCATTTTCCCACTCATGAAACCCATGCATGCAACGGTTTTGATTATCAATGCCCTCTGGGTCTGGAACGATTTCCTCTTGCCTTTACTAGTATTGAACCGTGATCAAAGCATGTGGACTTTACCACTTTTCCAATACAACTATCAAGGCATGTATTTCAGTGATTATGGACCATCATTTGCATCCTATGTGGTGGGAATTATTCCAATCCTACTTGTCTACCTCATCTTCCAAAAACATATTATTTCAGGTATGACGAGTGGTTCTGTCAAATAAATCGAAAGGTTGACTTGTTCAACCTTTTCTAACAACGAAAAAAGAAAAGGCTTACGAAGGAGAAAATCTATGAAAATTAAAAATCAAGCGATGTTGATTACTTATTCTGATAGTTTAGGAAAAAATCTCAAGGATTTGAAAAAAGTTCTTGAGGGGCCATTAAAGGATGTTGTGGGAGGTATCCATATTCTGCCGTTTTTCCCATCATCAGGTGACCGTGGGTTTGCACCAATGGATTATACAAAGGTAGACCCTGCATTTGGAGACTGGTCAGATATTGAAGCATTGAGTAAGGACTATTATCTGATGTTCGATTTTATGATCAATCATATTTCTGCAAAATCTCCCTATTTCCTTGATTTTCTTGAAAAGAAAGACGATTCAGCTTATGCGGATTTGTTTATTCGCTATAAAAACTTTTGGCCTAATGGTGAGCCAACGCAAGAAGATGTTGATTTGATATACAAACGCAAACCTCGTGCTCCATATCGAATTGCAACATTTGCTGATGGTAGCGAGGAGAAGGTATGGTGTACCTTTGATGAGCAGCAGATTGATTTAGATGTGACAACGGAGACAACCCGTCGTTTCATCCAAGAAAATTTGGAACAGTTGGCAGAACATGGTGCTTCGATTATTCGCTTGGACGCCTTTGCTTATGCCAATAAAAAAATAGGAACCAACTGTTTCTTTGTAGAGCCTGATATTTGGGAAATGCTCCATTTTCCACGTCAGTTATTGGCACCAAAAGATGTAGAAATCCTACCAGAAATTCATGAACACTACACCATTCAGCAAAAGATTGCGGAACAGGATTATTATGTTTATGACTTTGCCTTGCCAATGCTGGTTCTCCACGCTTTGTATTCTGGTCATGTCAATCGTCTGGTTCACTGGATGGAGATTTGCCCTCGCAAGCAATTTACAACTCTTGATACACATGATGGAATCGGTGTTGTGGACGTTAAGGATTTGCTGACGGATGAAGAGACAGAGGAAACGCGTGAAGCCTTGTATGCACAAGGTGCTAATGTGAAGAAAATTTATAGTACAGAAGCCTATAATAATTTGGATATTTATCAGATTAACTGTACTTATTATTCTGCCCTTGGCAATAACGATCAAGCTTACCTATTAGCGCGTGTTCTTCAATGTTTTGCACCAGGTATTCCACAGATTTACTATGTTGGCTTACTTGCAGGCGAAAATGATATTGAACTTTTAGAATCAAGCAAGGAAGGCCGCAATATCAATCGCCATTACTATGATTTGGAAGAAATTGAGTACGAAGTACAACGGCCAGTTGTACAATCCTTATTCAAACTCCTTAAATTCCGCAATACAAGTCCAGCTTTCGACGGAGAGTTCTCTGTTAAGATGCTGGATGAAACAAGTATGGAAATTTTCTGGAATAATCAAGATGCAGGGGTGTCAGCCCGTCTAACAGCAAACCTAAAAGAAAAAACCTTTGAAATTGTTGAAATAGAAGAGGGCAAAATTACCACAATTGAATTATAATATGATTATATAGAAAGAAAGAGGATTCCACTTTTTCTTGCGTAAATTAGATTGTACAGAAAGGTTCAATACATGTCAGAAATACATAAAACAGATTGGTGGAAGAAGTCCGTCATTTACCAAATTTACCCTCGTAGCTTTCAAGATTCGAATGGAGATGGGATAGGAGATATTCGAGGGATTATCAGCCGATTAGATTATCTTCACGAGCTAGGAATTGATGCTATTTGGCTCAGTCCTGTTTATCAGTCTCCCATGGATGACAATGGTTACGACATCAGTGACTACCAAGGAATTGCTCCAGAATTTGGGACCATGGAAGATATGGAAGAGCTGATTGCAGAAGGCCATAAGCGCAATATCAAAATAATCATGGATTTGGTGCTCAACCATACCTCGGATGAACATTTCTGGTTTCAAGAAGCCCTCAAAGGACCAGATAATCCCTATTATGATTATTATGTTTGGGCTGATGAGCCGAATGAATTACGCTCGACCTTTTCAGGCTCTGCTTGGGAATACGTTCCACATCTGAACAAATACTATCTCCACCAATTCTCTGTTAAGCAACCGGATTTGAACTGGAAAAATCCTGCTCTGAAACAAGAAATCTGGGACATGATCAATTTTTGGATTGAAAAAGGTGTCGGTGGTTTCAGGCTAGATGTGATTGATTTGATAGGAAAAGAACCGGAAAAATTAATTACAGCCGATGGACCGACTCTCCATCCTCTTATTCAGGAATTAAATGAGCAAACCTTCGGTGCTTACGATTTAGTGACTGTTGGGGAAACATGGAGTGCCAATCCAGAAAATGCTCAGTTATATTCGCATCCTGATCGAAAAGAATTTTCGATGATTTTCCAATTTGAACACGTAGGACTTGATCAGCAGGAAGGGAAAGAAAAATGGGATTTGGCACCGCTTGATCCAGCTCGTTTGCATAAGGTTCTATCCAAATGGCAGACTGAACTGGTTGGTAAAGGCTGGAACTCACTTTTCTGGAATAACCACGATTTACCTCGTGCCATTTCTCGCTTCGGTGATGATCGACCTGCATTTCGTGAACTAAGTGGTAAAATGTTGGCTATTTATCTTCACTTTATGTCAGGTACACCTTATATCTACCAAGGTGAGGAAATTGGTATGATTAATACACCGATTACGGATATTAGCCAAGCGGACGATATTGAAACACGTCGCATGTATGCGGAACGGATTGAAAATGGCTTCACCAAGGAGGAATTGATTACTTCTATAAATGCCAAAGGTCGTGATAATGCTCGCCGTCCAATGCAATGGACAGGAGCAGAAGGAGCGGGCTTCAGTACAGGTCAAGCCTGGCTGGCTTTGGGAGATACTGTCAAAGACATCAACGTTGAAAAAGCACTGGCAGACAAACAATCGCTTTTCTATACCTATCAAAAATTAATCGCTCTTCGGAAAGAGTATCCTTGTATGTCTGAAGGAAAATATGAAGTGATGGAGACTGGAAATAGCTTGGTAATGGCCTACCGTAAATATGATGAACAGGATGATTTCATCATTCTGGTGAATTTCACGAGTGATGAGCAAGCATTTGACGTATCAAGCGAGGGATATTCCTTGTTTATGCATAACTACGATGAAGCTGCATTTTTGGATAGACAATTATTGAGACCATATGAGGCAATCGTTCTCAAAAAATAAATTCCTTTTCTTTTCCCATGCTTTTTTCATGATTTTTTGGTAAAATGGAAAAAACAAAAAAGAGAGGTTTTATCATCATGGGTAAATTCCAAGTCATTTCACACCCACTCATTCAGCACAAGTTGTCAATCCTTCGTCGCACATCGACTTCTACTAAGGATTTTCGTGAGTTGGTAAATGAAATCGCAATGCTAATGGGTTACGAAGTTTTGCGTGACTTGCCACTTGAAGATGTGGAGATTGAAACGCCAATCACTAAAACAGTTCAGAAACAAATTGCAGGTAAAAAATTAGCTATCGTACCAATTCTTCGTGCAGGTGTTGGTATGGTTGATGGTTTGCTAAGCTTGGTACCAGCAGCTAAAGTTGGTCACATCGGTATGTACCGCGATGAAGAAACCCTTCAACCCGTTGAGTATCTTGTGAAATTACCAGAAGATATTGATCAACGTCATATTTTTGTAGTTGACCCAATGCTTGCTACAGGTGGTTCAGCTATTCTTGCAGTTGATTCATTGAAAAAACGTGGTGCTTCAAATATCAAATTTGTTGCTCTTGTTTCAGCTCCAGAAGGTGTAAAAGCTCTTCAAGATGCACATCCAGACATTGATATTTACACAGCAGCTTTGGATGAAAAACTCAATGAAAAAGGCTACATCGTACCAGGTTTGGGAGATGCAGGTGACCGCTTGTTCGGTACAAAATAATTGATTAAAAGGAATCAGCTCTGCTGGTTTCTTTTTCATTTCCTGAAATCGTGTTTTTTATTTGACCAATTTTGACTATTCATATATAATGGGTACAGAAAATCTCGAAAAGGAGTAATTTTATGATTCCAGTAGTTATTGAACAAACTAGCCGTGGTGAGCGCTCGTATGATATTTATTCCCGTTTGCTCAAGGATCGCATTATCATGTTGACAGGACCAGTTGAGGACAACATGGCTAATTCGATTATTGCACAATTGCTTTTCCTTGATGCCCAAGATCCTACAAAGGATATTTACCTCTATGTTAATACGCCAGGAGGATCGGTGTCAGCAGGTCTTGCCATTGTAGACACGATGAATTTCATTAAAGCTGATGTTCAAACCATCGTTATGGGAACAGCTGCGAGCATGGGAACCATCATTGCATCAAGCGGTGCCAAGGGCAAACGTTTCATGTTGCCAAATGCAGAGTACATGATTCACCAACCGATGGGTGGAACAGGTGGTGGCACTCAGCAAACAGACATGGCTATTGCAGCAGAACACCTATTAAAAACACGTAATAAGCTAGAAAAAATCTTGGCAGATAATTCAGGTAAGACAGTCAAGCAAATCCATAAGGATGCAGAACGTGATTACTGGATGTCAGCAGAAGAAACCTTGACTTACGGATTTATTGACCAGATTATGGACAATACAAAAGTCAAATAAGCAGTGACAAATATGTAATAACACTGACTATTCCTATTAGCTCCAACTCTTTTACAGGTAGTTGGAGCTTTTCATTTATCATTGAAAACGGTATAATATAGAAAGAGAATTTTTAGAGGAGAAGACATGTTTGAGAAGAAAAATCGCACTTGCTTAACTGTCTATTTACACTACAATCGTGATGCACGTAAACTCAGCCAATATGGAGATATTGTTTACCATTCCAAACGATTGCGATATGTTTTGGTGTATATGGATCAAGAACTAGTAGCAACTACCATATTAAAATTGAAAAAGGAACGTTTTGTAAAAAAAGTGGTTCCTTCGTACATTAAGGAATTAGACCAAAACTTTGTAGGTAATCTATGGAGAGATGAAGAACCATCAGTCGCAGGATAGTCGGAATTAGCAGGGGATACATACCTGCTAATTTTTTATTTTAAAAATTTTTTCTTTTTTTGTTGACAATTTTCAGATAATTCAGTATATTAGATACATCGTAAAATTTAAGAAAGATTTAAGGAGTTTTCATGAAAACAAGAAAATTTGCAGTAGCGCTTGCTACATTTGCCTCTGCAGCTCTACTTGCTGCATGTGGTAATGTTTCGACAACCAATACTTCAGCCGCAGGTTCTTCTGTAGGTGATACATTTAAAATCGGCTACAACTTGGAGTTGTCAGGTGCTGTTTCATCTTATGGTCAAACAGAGGAAAAAGGTGCCAACCTTGCTGTGAAAGAAATCAATGCTGCGGGTGGTATTGACGGCAAAAAAATCGAAGTGATCACAAAAGACAACAAGTCTGAAACAGCAGAGGCAGCTACTGTTGCAACAAGCTTGGCAAGTGAAGGGGCAAACGTTGTGATTGGCCCTGCTACATCAGGAGCTTCAGCAGCCTCAATTCCTGCATTGACTTCAGCAGGAGTTCCAATGATTACACCTTCAGGAACTCAAACAAACTTGGTTGTTAATGACAAAGGTGAAGTTCAAGATTACTTCTTCCGTACAACCTTTACAGATGGATACCAAGGTCAAATTATGGCTAAATACGCTACTGAGAACTTGTCAGCTAAGAAAGTTGTTCTTTACTTTGACAACTCTTCTGATTATGGTAAGGGTGTAGCAGAGGCTTTCAAGAAGGCTTACAAAGGAGAAATCGTTTCAGAAATCACATTTGCTTCTGGCGATAAGGATTTCCAAGCTGCTTTGACAAAATTGAAAGATAAAGAATTTGATGCCATCATCATGCCTGGTTACTACAATGAAACAGGTACAATCGTGAAACAAGCTCGTGGTCTTGGTCTTAACCAACCAATTCTTGGTTCAGATGGTTTCGATTCACCACAATTCACTGAATTGGCAACAGCTTCAGCAGCTTCAAACGTTTACTACCTTTCAGCTTTCGTAACTTCAGCAAGCGATAAAGCTAAAGCATTCTACGATGCATATAAGAAAGAATACAACGAAGAGCCTTCAATGTTCTCAGCATTGGCGTATGACTCAGTTTACATGGCAGCTAAAGCAGCAGAAGGTGCAGCAGATTCAAAAACAATTAAAGACAACCTTGCAGCTTTGAAAGATTTCGAAGGTGTAACGGGTACAATGTCTATTGATAAAGAGCACAACGTTGTGAAATCAGTATATGTAGTTGGTTTGACAAACGGTGAGCAATCATCTGTTGATACTGTTTCTATTTCAGAATAATCGAGTGGGCTGGTTTTTCCAGCCTTCTCTGCTTTTTCAGGATAGAAAACGTTTAAGGATTATTAAAAAATATCAAGTAACTTGCTTATTTTCAGAAAATTTTGTATAATGTAACAATGCTATTGAGCTCGAAAAATATTTAGAAAGATTGGTGAACCTATGCTTCAACAACTTGTCAATGGTTTGATTCTTGGTTCTGTTTATGCCCTTTTGGCCCTTGGTTATACCATGGTGTACGGAATTATCAAACTCATTAACTTCGCCCATGGTGATTTGTATATGATGGGTGCTTTTATGGGGTACTTCCTATTAAATAATTTAACTTTTATTGCAGATGGTGGAACGCGTTTCTTTGTTGCTCTCATTCTAGCGATGGTAGGGACGGCTATTCTCGGTGTCGTTATAGAGTTTTTAGCCTATCGTCCTTTGCGTAATTCAACGCGTATAGCAGCTTTGATTACGGCTATCGGTGTATCCTTCTTCTTGGAATACACTATGATTAAATTCTTTACAGCAGACGTAAAAGCCTTTCCACAAGCAATCGAAGCTGTGACTTTTAACCTTGGTCCAGTTTCTGTTACCAATATCCAGTTGATAATTCTTGGTGTATCGCTTGCGTTGATGGTCGCTCTTCAATTAATTGTCAAACGTACAAAAATGGGGAAAGCCATGCGTGCGGTCTCTGTAGATAGCGATGCAGCTCAGCTTATGGGGATCAATGTAAACCGTACAATCAGCTTTACTTTTGCTCTTGGGTCAGCTCTTGCGGGTGCTGCGGGTGTTCTCCTAGGTCTCTACTACAACCAGATTGAGCCTTTGATGGGTATGACCCCAGGTTTGAAAGCCTTTGTAGCGGCAGTATTGGGTGGTATCGGTATTATTCCAGGTGCTGCGCTTGGTGGCTTCGTCATCGGTATCATCGAAACATTTACCTATGTAATTGAATTCGATACTTTCCGTGATGCGATCGTATATACTGTTTTGATCATCATCCTCTTGGTGCGTCCAAGTGGTATTCTTGGTAAAAATGTGAAAGAGAAGGTGTAACCATGAAGCAAAATTTAAAAGTTAATGCGATTTGGTTGGCTATCTTATTGGCTGGTTTTGGGCTTATTCAAGGTCTTGTATCAGCAGGGATTCTGAATTTTTACTACATCCAGATTGTTCAGCAAATCGGTATTCAAATTATCTTGGCAGTTGGTTTAAACTTGATTGTTGGTTTCTCAGGTCAATTTTCACTTGGTCATGCTGGTTTTATGGCTATTGGTGCTTATGCAGTAGGTATTCTTGGGAAAATGATGCCAACTTATGGTGGATTTGCTATCGCCTTGATTGTTGGGATGTTAATCTCAGGTGCAGTGGCTCTTTTAGTTGGTATTCCAACCCTTCGTTTGAAAGGTGACTACCTTGCAATTGCGACTCTTGGTGTTGCAGAGATTATTCGTATTTTAATTATCAATGGTGGTAGTGTAACGAATGGTGCAGCAGGTATTATGTCTATTCCACTCTTTACAAGCTGGCCTTTAGTTTATATTTTTGTAATCATCACAACTTTGGTGACAGTTAACTTTTTGCGCAGTCCGATGGGACGTGCTACAATTTCTGTTCGTGAGGATGAAATTGCGGCAGAATCTGTAGGTGTCAATCCAACATTTGTGAAAGTTTCAGCCTTTGTATTTGGTGCCATGACGGCAGCCATTGCAGGTGGTCTCCATGCAGGATACGTTGGGACAATTGTTCCGAAAGACTTTGCCTTTATGACCTCCGTTAACGTTTTGATTATCATTGTATTGGGTGGTTTGGGCTCTATCACAGGTACCTTTGTAGCAGCCATTGTACTTGGTATTTTGAACGTATTTCTCAAGAGTTACTCTGATATTTCTATGATTATTTACTCTCTGGCCCTTATCCTTTTGATGATTTTCCGTCCTGGAGGTCTTTTGGGAACTAAGGAATTCAGCGTAGCAGCTCTACTCAAGAAGAAGGAGGTTAAGTAATGGCATTACTTGAAGTAAAAGATTTAACCAAGAACTTCGGTGGCCTGACTGCCGTTGGTGATGTGACCATGGAACTTCATGAAGGGGAATTGGTTGGTCTTATCGGTCCAAATGGTGCTGGTAAAACGACTCTTTTCAACCTCTTGACAGGTGTTTATGAGCCAAGCGAGGGGACAATTTCTCTTGCAGGGACTATTTTGAACGGTAAAGCACCATCAAAAATTGCTTCGCTTGGTCTTGGTCGTACTTTCCAGAACATTCGTTTATTCAAAAATATGACCGTTTTGGAAAATGTTTTGATTGGTCTTGGCAACCATGGTAAATCAGAAGTATTTGCAAGTTTCTTCCGTCTTCCAGCATTCTATAAGAATGAAGAAGCGTTGAAAACAAAAGCGATTGAACTTTTGAAAATCTTCGATTTGGATGGAGATGCAGATACATTAGCTAAAAACCTTCCTTACGGTCAACAACGACGTTTGGAAATCGTTCGTGCCCTTGCGACTGAACCAAAAATTCTTTTCTTGGATGAACCAGCGGCTGGTATGAACCCACAAGAAACGGCGGAATTGACCCAACTTATCCGTAAGATCAAAGAAGAATTTGGCATTACTATCATCTTGATCGAACACGATATGAGCTTGGTTATGGAAGTGACGGAGCGTATATACGTATTGGAGTACGGTCGGTTGATTGCCCATGGTACACCAGAAGAAATTCGTAATAACAAGCGTGTAATTGAAGCCTACCTTGGAGGTGAAGCTTAATGGCAATGTTAGAAGTAAAAAATCTTTCCGTTAACTACGGTGTTATCGAAGCTGTTAAAGATGTTAGCTTTGAGGTTAATGAAGGTGAAGTTGTAACACTTATCGGCGCTAATGGTGCTGGTAAAACCTCTATCCTTCGTACTATTTCAGGACTTGTTCGTCCATCAGCTGGAACGATTTCTTTCCTTGGAAATGAGATTCAAAAAGTTCCTGCTCGTAAAATCGTAGCGGACGGTTTATCACAAGTTCCAGAAGGTCGTCATGTTTTTGCAGGCTTGACTGTTATGGAAAACTTGGAAATGGGTGCCTTCCTTCGTAACAATCGTGAAGAAAACCAAGCAAACTTGAAAAAAATCTTTGCTCGTTTTCCACGTTTGGAAGAACGTAAAAACCAGGATGCAGCTACCCTTTCAGGTGGTGAGCAACAGATGTTGGCCATGGGACGTGCCCTAATGAGCCAACCAAAGCTCTTGCTCCTTGATGAACCATCAATGGGCTTGGCTCCAATCTTTATCCAAGAAATTTTTGATATCATCCAAGATATCCAAAAACAAGGAACAACTGTCCTCTTGATTGAGCAAAATGCCAACAAAGCTCTCGCTATTGCAGATCGTGGCTATGTTCTAGAAACAGGAAAAGTTGTCCTCTCAGGAACAGGAAAAGAACTCCTCGCATCAGAAGAAGTCAAAAAAGCATATCTGGGTGGCTAAAATGAGGCTGACGCCTCATTTTAGGTTGGAAATGAGAACCGCTGGTAAGCGGTTTTCTTTATAAGTGGGTTACCCCACGTTTTAAGTTGGAGACGAGAGCCGCTGGCAGGCGTTTTTCTTTATATCAAGGTCCGAGGGACCTTTTTAGGTGGAAATGGGGAGCGTTCTCTCATGTTATTACTATCTATGCAGTGGTCTTCAAATATAGTATAATGAATGTATATTTGGAGGTTTGTATGATTAAAGTTGAAGAGATTTTATCGACTCTATCACCGAATCAAAAGGTTAACTATGATAAAGTGTTTCAAAAAATGGCAAGCACGTGGCAGGAAGCGGGGCTTCGACCGAAAATTCTCATGCATGTCTGTTGTGCACCATGCTCGACCTATGCATTGGAGTACTTGACTCAATATGCAGATGTAACCATCTATTTTGCGAATTCCAATATTCATCCAAAGGCGGAGTACCAGCGGCGGGCAGCCGTGACGGCCCAGTTTGTCAAAGAATTTAATCAGAAAACTGGACAGTCGGTAGGCTACCTAGAAGCTGACTATAGCCCTCAGGAATTTTTCAAGAAAACCCAGCATCTCGCCAATGAGCCAGAGGGAGGAGATCGGTGTAAGGTTTGCTATGATTATCGGTTGGATAAGACTGCGGAGAAGGCAGTTGAGCTTGGTTTTGACTATTTTGGTTCGGCTTTGACAATCAGTCCACATAAGAATTCGCAGACCATCAATGCTGTTGGGATTGAGGTGCAGAAATTATACGATACCCAGTATCTTCCGAGTGACTTTAAGAAAAACGGAGGCTATCAGCGTTCAGTTCAAATGTGTGAAGAGTATGACATTTATCGCCAGTGCTATTGTGGATGTGTCTATGGAGCCAATGCCCAAGGTGTCAATCTCGTACAGGTAAAAAAAGAAGCTTTGGAATTTTTAAAAACGCACAGAGATTATTCCCATATTCCTTTCAAGGTACTATATAAGAATTGATTTTCATTTCTTTTCATTAAATATTGAAATCGTTTTCGGATTTGTGGTATAATAAAGTATGATTTACCAAAGGAGGAAGTCCTATGTCTGTTAAAGATTTTATGACCCGTAAAGTTGTTTATATTTCACCAGATACAACCATTGCACACGCTGCAGATATTATGCGTGAACAGGATTTGCACCGTCTACCTGTTATTGAAAATGATAAGTTGGTTGGTTTGGTCACTGAGGGAACGATCGCAGAAGCTAGTCCATCGAAAGCAACTAGCCTATCTATTTACGAGATGAACTACCTTTTGAATAAGACTAAGGTCAAGGATGTGATGATTAAGGATGTTATTACAGTCTCAGGTTACGCTAGTCTTGAAGATGCTGCTTATCTCATGTATAAAAACAAAGTGGGGATTCTTCCAGTTGTTGATAACGGTCAACTGTATGGGGTCATTACTGATCGTGATATTTTTGCAGCTTTTCTTCATGTCTCAGGTTATGGAGAGGAAGGAGTACGCGCTCGGTTCCTTGTTGAAAATAAGGCAGGGGAGTTAGAAAAAATTATTCGATTGGTGGCAGATAAGGATTATAATATTGTATCTACTGTACAACTTGCTACCAAGTCTGGAAAAGTTGTCATCGAAGTACAGATTGACGGAAAAGTTGATGTTGAAGAAGTTCGAACTCTTTTCGAGGGTGCAGGTATCCAAGTGGATAGCTTGGTTCCGACTGTTGCTAAAAATATTTAAAAACCGAGATTTCTCGGTTTTTTTCTTTAGCTATCATTCTAGTATTTTAGGGGAATGTGATATAATAAAGTATATCACGTATGAGGAGGCTCTATGGGGCACAAATATAAAAGGTATAAGAAATATGGTAAAAATAATTCAGGACTTGTGGCCCTCCTTGTTTTATTGGCAATCGGTTTTGTCATGAGTTTCTGGTATATCTTATTGCCCATTGGACTTTTAATTGGCTATTTTTACAAGAGAGAGGCTATCCAGCGTTTTTTGAATAGAGATTCTATAAAACGCTTGCAGGTATTAGCGCTATCTATTCGTTCGGGCTATGAAAAGCATCAAGAGCTCTTGGTGGAAAAGGGTGAGGATAAGGTTGTGTTACAGTTGCGAAGCAGACTGTTAGGACAATTATTTGAATTAGATCAGCTCTATCAAAAAGTTGGAAAATATCTGAATGGATATGAAAGTAAAGAAGTTGTAGATACCTTGCAACTAAAATATCATTTAAAACTGCCAGAAGCTAAAACAGAAGAAAATACTGACACACAGGTTTCTACTGGTGGTAATGCAGTGATGGATGAACAAGGCATGATAGCGGATTTAGCTCCTGAAATTCTAGAAACCTACTGTAATATTCAAAGAGACAATCTTGTTATTCTTGAAAAGTTGGAAAAGGCGACAGATAAGAGGGAAGAATTGACAGCTATCCATGAGGCCAATATGAGTCGGTTTAACGATATTTTACAGGGCTATTTGAAAATCAAAAAATCACCGAAAGATTATTTCAACGCAGAAGAACGATTGGTGCAGGCAAAATCAGCCATGGAAATTTTTGATAAGGATTTGGATGATACCATCAAACAATTTAACGAAGCGGATATGAAAGATTTTGAAGTCAGTCTGCGTATGATGAAAAGAGAAGAGGAATAGAGAAGATGTCAGGATTTAATTTCGATATTGATCAGATTGCTAATAATAGTTTATCAACCAAAGATAAGACAACAGAGCTTATTCAAGCGACTCCGACTGGAGATAATTCAAAAGTTTCTTTCTTGGCACAGTTGACACCGGAACAACAAACAGGTATTCGTGCCAAGGCTCCCCAATTGGTGGATAACTTCTTAGCTAATCAAAATGCCCTCTTGGATTTTGGTAAGGAAGCGGTAGAAGAAGTCAATGCCACGGTTAATCACATTTTGTCAGAACAGAAGAAGATTGAAATTCCACAGGTGGATGAGCTTTTGGCCAATACCAACCGTGAATTGAATGGCTTTGTGGCTAAGTATAAGGACATTTCCACAACTGCTGAATTAGAAAAGAAACCAGGTTTCTTCCAACGTCTGTTCAAGCAGACCAAGAATGATTTGCAGGAATTTTATTTTGATTCGCAGACCATTGAAAAGAAAATGGATAGCATGGCAGCCAGTGTGGTCAAGCAGGAAGAGGTGTTGGCGCGCAATATTGTTTCTGCAGAGCTTTTGATTGAAAATAATACCAAGTCTATCGAGAATTTGGTGGGGGTCATCGCCTTTATTGAAGCGACTGGTCAGGAAGCTGCAGAGCGTGCAAAATTGGCACAAGAAAACCTCGCAACTTTAGTACCAACTACAGTCGATTATCAAGTAGCTTTTGAGAAGTTGGCGCGTGTAACAGAGGTTGCTAATATCCTCGAACAACAACATTCTGAGTATATGAGTCGCTTGTATGTCGCGTGGACAACGACACCGCAGATGCGTAATCTGGTCAAGGTTTCTTCGGATATGAAACAGCGCCTTGGGATGTTACGTCGCAATACTATTCCAACAATGAAATTGTCCATTGCACAGTTGGGCATCTTACAACAATCTATCAAGTCTAGCCAGACGGCAGATGCGATTGTCAATGCTAATAATGCTGCCCTTCAAATGCTTGCGGATACATCAAAAGAAGCCATCCCGATGATGGAACGCACAGCTCAGAATCCGACCCTTTCAGTAGCATCTGTTACCAAATTGGCAGAAAGTTTGGTTGCCCAAAATAATGGCATTATTGCAGCTATAGATGAAGGGCGTCAGAAACGCCGGGAGTTGGAAGCAGCTATTGTACGGTCAGCAGAGACTATCAATGATTCTGTTAAGCTACGCGATCAAAAAATCATTGCTGCTTTGCTGGAGCAAGGCAAAGAAGCACAGTCTGAGGCAGAGCAACCACTTGAAACCAATCAATAATATAAAACCTGCAGTTCAGCGAAACTGCAGGTTTGTTTAATGGCGTTCTATTGGTTTTTTATCTCGATCTAAAGTAAATCCCTCACCGAGCACTTCATGTGCGTCTGTAATGGTGATAAATGCGTGGGGGTCAATGCGGTGAATAAGCTCCTTCATCTCTTGGAGTTGGCTCTTGTATATGACCGAGTAAATCATGTTGACATCGGCTTTGCTGTAGAAACCTTGTGCCTTGATAAAGGTGACACCACGCTCGATTTCACAATCAATAGCCTGAGCCAATTGGTCAGATTTTTGAGAAACAATCATAACACCCTTGCTACCATATCCGCCCTCCGTGACAAAATCAATAACCTTGGAAGCAATAGCAACCATCATTAAAGTATATAGAACTGTTCGGAGGTCTTTAAAAACAATAACAATCAGAGTTAGGATGAGGATGTCAACTGCAAGAATGATTTGTCCAATGGAGTAAGGTAGGAATTTATGACCTATACGAGCAATAATATCGCTTCCCCCAGTCGTTCCGCCAGCACGGAAGATGGTTCCTAATCCTAGTCCCATAAGAATCCCACCAAGGATACTAACGAGTATCAAATCTTGTTGTAGATTGATTGAAAAATGGATTTTTTCAAAAATGGCCAACCAAAAGGTAACGCTAAAGGTTCCTAAGATACTGAGATAGAGAGTCTTCTTTCCGAGTATTTTCCACCCGAGGATGAACAATGGAATATTAATCACAATGTTCATTATCCAAGGTTGAATATGAAAAAGGTAGTAAATAATCAGCGTCAATCCAGTTGCGCCCCCCTCGAATAGACGGTTGGGCATGATTAAATAATTTAGCCCAAAGGCAAATAGCCCTGCACCAAGCAAAATAAGTAAAATATTTTTCAAACGAACCATAAGCATCTCCGAATATGTGTATATATCAATTTTAAAAGATTTTCTCCTTAAAAACAAGTCAATTTTCAAGTGATTTTTTGACTAATTTTTGGTAAAATGGAATGAATATCTAAGAACCAGTATTCACAAGTGAAATGCTTGTATATATGGTCGTTTAGTTTCTCTTTTATTACTTCAACGAGCGAGGAAGCGTCGTTTCCTTATTTCCAAGTTCAAACGGGAGTGGGAAAGAACTCGACTGATCTAAAAAGAGTTCCCCTCACTTCCAAGCAGTTGGCTCGGGCTAAAATAGTCCACTGGACTATTTTACTCCCACCCCCGCACAGCTCAAACTATCTGAGAGATAGTTGGCGCAAGTACTAAAAGTAAACTAAACGACTATAAGAGATAGTTTTTTGCTAATCAAGGCAGTTTTTTTGAGGGAATACTGACTGTATTTTGAAAAAAATTAACGAAGACTAGTTGAAAAACTAGCCTTAGATGGAAGTGCTGAACTGTGCATATAGGTTCTAAGAGCGAGGGAAAGATGAGAAACGGTTTTTTTATTACATTTGAAGGCCCAGATGGAGCTGGAAAAACAACTGTATTGCAACAGTTATTGCCAGCCTTGCAGGAATTGGGGCCAGAAGTAGTCACAACTAGAGAGCCAGGTGGAGTGGCTATTGCAGAAGAAATTCGCAATATTATTCTGAATCCTGCAAATACAGCGATGGATGATAAGACGGAGCTGTTATTGTTCATTGCAGCACGACGTCAGCATTTGAAAGAAAAGATTCTTCCACCCTTGGCACAGGGGAAATTGCTCTTGATTGATCGTTTTATCGATTCCTCTATTGCCTATCAAGGATTTGGACGGGGCTTGGATATAGATGACATTCATTGGCTCAACCAGTTTGCAACAGATGGTTTAAAGCCAGATTTAACCCTCTATTTTGATATTGATACAGAAGAGGGGTTGGCTCGAATTGCCCGCAATGCTGACCGTGATGTGGATCGCTTGGATATGGAAAAAGCAGATATGCATAGACGGGTGCGTCAAGGCTATCTTAATATTTTAGAGCAGGAACCAGAGCGGTTTGTAAAGATTGATGCCAGTCAGCCACTAGAGGCTGTTGTTGCAGATGCTCTGGCGGTCATTAAGAAACGGTTTGCAGAAAGAACATGAAGATTGAAGAACTTAGAAACTTACAACCCAGTGTATTTCAACGTTTTGTGACAATTTTAGAGCAGAGACGTTTGGCGCATGCCTATCTATTTTCAGGTGACTTTGCTAGTTTTGATATGGCAATTTTTCTCAGTCAATCGTTATTTTGTCAGGAGAAAGAAGGCGTCCTTCCTTGTCAGAAGTGTCGGTCTTGTCGTCTAATTGAAGCAAATGAGTTTTCAGATCTTACTGTTATTGCACCGCAGGGAAATGTTATCAAAACAGATACGATACGTGAATTAGTTAAGAATTTTTCACAATCTGGATTTGAATCCAATAAGCAGGTTTTCATTATTCGTGATGCTGAGAAAATGCATGCTAACGCAGCCAACTCTTTGCTAAAAGTGATTGAAGAACCTCAGTCAGCTATTCACATCTTCTTATTGACCAATCAGGAAGAAGCCGTCCTTCCTACTATCAAGAGTCGGACACAGATTATAGGTTTTCCTAAAAATATTCCGGCCATGGAGCGAATGTTAGAAGAGGAGGGCTTGTTAAAAACACAAGCGAATCTCTTAGCTCAACTGGTTTCAAGTCAAGAAGAAGCGAAAAAGTTAGCAGAAAATAAAAACTTTTTAGATTTAATGGGACAGGCAAAGAAATTTACGGACTTGCTCTTGGTGGAGCCTACACGTGCTTATTTGCAAGTTGGAATCCTAGTGTCTTTAGCTGTGGAAAAAGCTGAGCAGGGGCGTTTGTTTGACCTTCTGAGTCTGATATTATCTGAGAAAATGATGGAATCGGCAAACGTACGTGAAAAAATGGATGCTGTTCTTAAGGCTAAGAAGATGTGGCAGGCAAACGTAAGTCTACAAAATAGTCTAGAGTACATAACTCTGTAAAATAAAAGAAAGGGAGATAATGGATAAAAAAGAAATTTTTGATGCCCTAGATGATTTTTCGCAGAATCTTCTAACCACGTTGGCAGAAGTGGATGCTATCAAAAAGCATTTACAGGGAGTTATTGATGAAAATATGACCCTCCGTTTGGAAAATTCCAAGTTGCGCGAACGTTTGGAAAAAGAAGATAAGACAGGCCATAAATCTTCCAATTTTGGTAAGGAGAATTTGGAGAATATTTACGAAGATGGTTTCCATATTTGTACCTTCTCTTATGGTCAACGTAGGGATAATGATGAACCTTGTATGTTCTGTGTAGAATTATTGAATCGAGATTAGGATGAAAGTACAAAAATCATTTAAGGGACAGACGAGTTTTGGGACTTTATATCTGGTGCCAACGCCTATTGGAAACTTACAGGATATGACATTCCGAGCTGTTCAGACCTTGAAAGAGGTGGATATAATTGCAGCGGAAGATACGAGAAATACAGGCCTCCTACTCAAACATTTTGAAGTAGAAACCAAGCAAATATCCTTTCATGAACACAATGCCCATGAAAAAATTCCAGTTTTGCTTGATTGGCTCAAATCTGGTCAGTCCATTGCGCAAGTTTCTGATGCAGGCCTGCCTTCCATTTCGGATCCTGGTCATGACCTGGTACGAGCAGCGATTGCGCAAGATATTCCTGTTGTAGCACTTCCAGGAGCATCGGCAGGAATTACAGCCTTGATTGCATCTGGTTTGGCACCCCAGCCACATATTTTTTATGGATTTTTACCGAGAAAAGCGGGGCAGCAAAAAGAATTTTTCCAAGAAAAAAAGACCTATCCTGAGACGCAAATTTTCTATGAATCTCCATATCGTGTGGCAGATACCTTAGAAAATATGTTGACAGTTTATGGTGATCGTCAGGTAACGGTTGTTCGAGAATTGACCAAGTTATACGAAGAATACCAGAGAGGAAGCATTTCCGAATTACTAGAGTATTTGGAAGAAAATCCACTTAAGGGAGAATGCTTGATTATTGTCGAGGGTGCTGGTGAGGAAGTCTATCCTTCTGCTGACGAAGTGGACTTGAAGGCTGAGGTAGAAAGGGAAATTGCAAGTGGCATAAAACCTAATCAGGCTATCAAAGAAGTGGCCAAACGCTACCAACTCAAAAAACAAGAAGTATACGATATATATCATGGACTAGGTTAAGACCTAGTTTTTTGTATGTTTATGCAAGCTCATACTCTTCGAAAATCAAAATTATCCGTTGTCAACTTTCCTTGATAAGTGAAAAGCTCCAGTGGATATTTTCAGCCTGTTACCTTGAAATGAGAAAGTAACAAAGTTCTATCGTCAGCTTAATGACGCGAATACAGTTCTCTATACTTCCAGACTTCAACTATATCCCCGCTAGGCTACTTTTGATTTTCATTGAGTAATTAATATGCAGATAACAATTGGCGACACTCCCCAAACAGTCAAATCTGGTCATAAAATTTTCATTGAAAACTGATAAATCCCTGTGAGGTAAGTGGCTCGTTTATGGCTAAAAGTAAGAAGAGCTTTAGAAAGTAGAATAAATATAAGAAATCCGAATATTTTTACAAAATAATCATATTTTATGGAATTGTCTGAATATTTGTGATATAATGAACAGACTAACTTAATGGGGGGATTTTATGACAATCTACAACTTCTCTGCAGGTCCTGCAGTATTGCCAAAACCAGTACTTGAACGCGCCCAAGCTGAATTCTTGGACTACAATGGTTCGGGAATGAGCGTTTTGGAGATGTCGCATCGCTCCAAGGACTTCGATGATATTATAAAAGGTGCTGAAGCAACGCTTCGTGAATTGATGGCCATTCCAGATAATTACAAGGTTATTTTCTTGCAAGGTGGAGCTTCTTTGGAATTTACAATGATTCCCCTCAACTTCGCTCAAGGCAAGAAAGCCTACTATCTTGTAGGTGGCTCATGGGGTAAAAAAGCCTATACTGAGGCTGTGAAGCTGTCTAAAACAATTGCCTTTGAACCAATTTTGCTTGGATCAACTGAAGATATTACCTATGCAGAATTGCCAACCTTCGATAAAAATGATATTGATCCAAGTGCAGCCTATGTGCATTTGACAACCAATAACACTATTGAAGGAACAGCAGTTTATGATATTCCTGACACCAATGGTGTGCCAGTCATCGCTGATATGTCTTCAAACATCTTAGCAGCTCGCTATAATGTAGAAGACTTTGCCATGATTTATGCTGGCGCTCAGAAAAATATTGGTCCTGCTGGTGTGACAGTGGTGATTGTTCGTGAGGACTTCCTCAATGATCAACCAATGCTTTCAAGCATGTTGGACTACCGTATTCAAGCAGAAAATGACTCTCTTTATAATACGCCACCAGCTTACTCTATCTATATTTCTAAACTCGTCTTTGAATGGGTAAAAGAAATTGGTGGTGTCGATGAGATGGAGAAAATCAACCGTGAAAAATCTGGTTTGCTTTATGACTATATCGACCAGTCTAATTTCTATACAAACCCTGTTCGCAAAAAAGAAGAGCGTTCAGTTGCCAATATTCCATTCGTTTCACCAAGTGAAGAATTAGATGCTAAATTTGTCAAAGAAGCAACAGCAGCTGGTTTTAAAAACATCAAAGGTCACCGTTCAGTAGGCGGTATGCGGGCGTCGCTCTATAATGCTTTCCCACGTCAAGGTGTGGTTGAATTAATTGAATTCATGAAAAAATTTGAAGCGGAGAATGCTTAATGGAAATCCGTCTTGCTCATCCCAATGAAGTAGGGGCTATTTGTCAGATTATTGATCAGGCCAAGGCCTTTCTAGTAGCTTCTGGCAGTAGTCAGTGGCAAGGAATTTACCCTAATCAAGATACGATTTTTGATGATATTTTAACAGGCAAGGGTTATGTTGGTCTGGTGGACGGTAAGGTTGCGGTTTATGCGGCTGTCTTTCGTGGGACAGAGGCTGCTTATGAAGCCATTTATGACGGCAAGTGGCAGCACAATAATCCCCTTTACACCACTATTCACCGTGTGGCAGTAGCCAAGGAATTTCAAGGTCAAGGTGTGGTTCAGACCTTCCTGCAAGGGATTATCGAAGGGCAAAAAGGACCAGACTTCCGTTGCGATACCCACGAGAAAAACCTGCCCATGCAGCACATCCTGGAAAAGCTAGGCTTTGTCTATTGTGGAAAAGTTCCCTTGGACGGCGAACGCCTGGCCTACCAAAAAATCAAACACAAGAGCGAGCGCAGTCTCTATCAGGAGATAAGTGAAGACGACCGTTGGCTCTTGGGACCAGTCTCCTAGTTTATCTTTTATTACGTCAACGAAAGAGGAAACTTCGTTTCCTTATTTCCAATTTCAAATAATTTTATCATTATTTGAACTCGTCTTGCCGTACTCCAGTACTGTCTACGACTCGTTGCCTAGTACTAAAAGCAAACTAAAAGACTGTAAATAATAAAAATGAAAGTCAGGCGGTAGCTCTTCCGCCTTTTTAGGTAAGAAAAATGGTATTTAGTGTACGAACTTTTAACAATATTAACCAGGTTGGTTTGAAAGAATTGGGCAATCGTTTCCAGATTGATGGAGACCATGCGGCTAATCCAGATGCCTTTATCATCCGTTCTGAAAACTTGCATGGTTTTGATTTTCCTGAAAATTTGAAAGCCATTGCTCGTGCAGGAGCAGGGACCAACAATATTCCTATTGAGGAAGCGACTGAAAAGGGAATTGTTGTTTTCAATACTCCGGGAGCCAATGCTAATGCTGTAAAAGAAGCGGTGCTTGCCTCTATCCTTTTATCTGCCCGCGACTATATCGGAGCGACAGCATGGGCAAATACATTGTCAGGAGATGATGTACCAAAACAAGTCGAAGCTGGTAAGAAGCAGTTTGCAGGGACAGAAATCTCTGGTAAAACTCTTGGTGTCATTGGACTTGGTGCTATTGGTGCCCGTATTGCCAACGACGCTCGTCGTCTGGGCATGAATGTGCTTGGTTATGATCCTTATGTGTCAGTTGAAACAGCATGGAGTATCTCAAGTCACGTTAAACGGGTAGATGATTTGAAAGAAATCTTTACCAATGCGGATTACATTACTGTTCATGTTCCTTTGACAGATAAGACACGAGGACTCTTCAATGCGGATAGCTTTGGTCAAATGAGAAAAGGAACAACCTTGATAAACTTTGCCCGCGGTGAATTGGTTAATAATGCTGATTTGTTTGAAGCAATTGAGGCAGGAGTTATCAAGAACTATATCACGGATTTTGGGACAGAAGAAGTGCTCAACAAGGACAACATTATCGTCTTTCCGCACGTTGGTGGGTCAACAGAGGAAGCAGAGCTCAACTGTGCTATTGCTGCTGGTCAGACCATTCGTCGTTTTATGGAGACGGGTGAAATTATCAACTCAGTTAACTTCCCAAATGTGAAACAATTCCTAGATGCACCGTATCGTATTACCTTGATTAATAAGAATATTCCTAATATGGTAGCGACGATTACAACGGCTGTATCTGAGTTGGGAATCAATATCGATAATATCATCAATAAGTCTAAAGGTGACTATGCCTATACTTTACTTGATTTGGATGAAGCGGATAAAGTGAAAATTGAGCAGTTGGTTGCTAAATTTGAAGCAACGGATGCAATTGTCAAAGTGCGTGTCATTCAGAATAAAAACTAATCATGCTGTATAAACAAATCTATCACAGTCCACTTGGCCCCATGTCATTAATGGCTAGTGATAAGGGATTAAGAGGGGCCTGGTTTGAAGGGCAAAAATATTTTGAACGAGGCTTGAACGAGAAAGTTATTTTAGCCTCCCATCCCATTTTAGACCAGACAGCTCGATTGCTTGACAAGTATTTTTCAGGGGATCAGGTGGACTTTTCAACCCTTCCATTAGAAGCTGTGGGAACAAATTTCCAAGAGCGTGTCTGGCAATTATTGAAGATGATTCCGATTGGTCAGACGACTACCTATGGACAACTGGCTCAGCAACTGGGCCTTCGTTCTGGTCAGGCAGTAGGAGGTGCAGTTGGGCGTAATCCTTATTCTATTATTGTTCCTTGTCACCGAGTTCTCAATCAGAAAGGACAGTTGACAGGTTATGCAGGTGGACTGGATAAGAAAATCTGGCTCTTGCGACATGAGAATCCAGAATTTGAGGTGAAAGATGATTTTATTTTATGAGTATCCAAAATGTTCGACTTGCCGAGCAGCAAAAGCGGAGTTGAAGAGTTTGGGATTGGAATTTGAAGCTATTGATATTAAGTCAACACCGCCTAGTGCTGAAGAGCTAAAAGCTTGGATGGAGGCGACAGGACTAGAATTGAAAAAGTATTTTAATACTTCTGGTAATAGCTATCGTGAATTAGGCTTGAAAGATAAGTTTGATAGTCTTAGCTTGGAGCAGGCACTTAATCTTCTAGCTAATGATGGTATGCTGATTAAGCGTCCCCTACTGATTCAGGATGGTAAAATCTTACAGATTGGCTATCGAACAAAATACGAAAATCTCGGTTTATAAGCCGAGATTTTGTTTATTATAGCGCATATTCTATTGAAATATATTCATGATGTTTTTTCAAAAGATAGAGCATCTGAGGCTTATCTTCTAAGAGTTTTTGGATAATTTCGTGATGGACATTGTGGAGATTGATTTTAACGCGAATCTTCATGCCTTGTTTGAAAATATGGATTTCAACATCATTGCTATCTTCCTTTAAGTAAGGCTCCAATAGCTGATAGATAGAATCATGTATTTCAGGGAAATGGATCGTTCCGTTGGCGAGTTCCTTGAAAGATGCCACTAATAAGTTCCAAGGTTCCTTAAATGAAATGATTGCTAGTGCCAGTGTCAAAAAGAAGTCACCAGTATAATGCAGGAAGCCTAACCAAGAGTTGATAGGAACAAGATAGAGCAGAAGAATTGCGATTCCAATTGCACCTGAAATGAGTCCGTCTATAAGGTTGCCTTTCGCTTCTGCTAATATGATAGTAGACAGATGATTGACTTTGGCACTCATATGGCGGTTGTATAGGTAAAGCCCCATGCAGACAAAAAACATGGTTATGGTATAAGGTAGAACGGGACCTGTAGTCATTTGATGACCGATTCCATGAACAAAGTAAGCAAAGGCTGTCGCGCTAGTTTCAAGTACAGCAAATACAAGGAGTAGTAGAGTTGCGAGAGATTTCATGATAGCGTAGAGAGGTTCTAGAAAATACAGTCCTTGAGGAAATGTCTCGGTTTTCCGATGGCTATTTTTCGATATGTAAACTGCAACTAAGGACGAAATAAATGCTATTAGAGAAAAGACTCCGTCTAGGAGGAGGGCGTTTAAGTCAGTCATGATATAAACGGCAATGCCTGCTAGTCCAGATAAACCGTTCACAACAGAGGAAACAGTTAGAGATTTGCGTTCGATAATTTTATGGTCCATAATCCCTCCTTTTAATGTATATCTATATATTTATTTTATCAAAAAATAACATCGCTTTCAAATCAAGCAAATTAAAACAAGGTAGAGTGATAAGAAATAAAGGCTCAAAACCCTTGCAATAGACCTACGGGTTTTAAGCCTTTAATATCTGTTATCTGATAATTGAAATCATGTTATACTCTTCGAAAATCAAAATCAGACGTTGTTGACTTGATTTGATGAGTGAAAGGCTCCAGTGGAACCTTTCAGCCTGTTACCTTGAAACAAAATAGTAACAGGGTTCTATCTGCGTAAGTAGAAACAAACTACGTTCGCTCTATCTCCAACCTCCAAAGGTTCCCCAAACCTTTGGAGCTAGTCTGATTTTGATTTTCATTGAGTATTAATATCCACTATTAGAATGAAATTTCCATTACAATTGGTGTATGGTCTTGACGAGCACCGGAGTCAATCATATCTGACTTAGTTACCTTATCAGCGACGCGGTCGCTGACAAGCCAGTAATCAATTCTCCAGCCTGTGTTGTTGATTTTACTGGTGCGGCTACGTTGTGCCCACCAAGTATAGGCGTTGAGAACATCACCGTGCAAGTGGCGGAAGGTATCTGTAAAACCTTTTGCTAGAAGATTTGTAAAACCTTGACGTTCTTCATCTGTAAATCCTGGAGATTGACGGTTACTTGCGGGATTAGCAAGGTCAATTTCCTTGTGAGCAACGTTGTAGTCACCTGTTGCAAGAACAGGTTTGTGGCTATCAAGTTTTGCTAAGTAGTCAGCATACTGTACATCCCAGATTTGACGGTCAGCAAGCCGTTTCAAGCCATCACCAGCATTTGGCGTATAAACTTGTGTGACATAGAAGTCGTCAAATTCTAGCGTGATGATACGTCCTTCAGAATCCATGGTTGTTGGAGCACCAATCTCAGGGAAGGTAATGGTTGGAGTTAGATGATTTTTGTAGAGGAAGAGCGTACCAGCATAGCCTTTGCGAGCTGGTTCTACAGATGAACGCCAGGTATTGGCATATCCAGGGAAGTAGCTTTCCAAAATTTCTAGATGCTTTTTAGTCGGTCCCTTATCTGACAATTTTGTTTCCTGAATGGCGATAATATCAGCGTCTTCTGTCACAAGTGTATCGATGACTGCGCGTGATAATAGGGCGCGAGGAGATTCTGCAGTCAATGCAGCGTTAAGAGAATCAATGTTCCAAGAAATGAGTTTCATAATTTTCCTTTTCTAGTCTGTTACTGTTTTACATTATACCAAAAATAAAAGTTGCAGGCGAATATGGAAACTTGAAAAAAATTTTATAATTCTTGTATTATAACATTAAAATTGTGATACAATAGAACTAATAAATCTGTGTCAAGGAGGTTATTATGAAAAGAAAATTATTTGTTTTTGCCTGGTTAGCCCTAGTTTTGGAAATGCTAATCTACTACTGGTACCAGTTGCCTGCTTTAAATATTTGGAGTGTGGACTTCTGGATATTTTTCCTTCAATCTGTCGGGCTGGTTTGGCTCATACTTTCCATGTTCAGCTCCAAAGGTGCTTTTCAAAAGGTGACTAAGATTTCTGGTCGCCAGAGACAAGTAGATACCTATCAGATTAAAACCTCGCAACTGCCAGCTTATTTAAAATGGTTGGGACGAATTTGGGTATTGGTTATCCTGGGGTTGTTGGGGCTGGGGCTTATCAACTCACGTGTATTTCGTGCTAAGGATTACGCTGCTGTCATAAGCGTCAAGGAGGCGGATTTTAAAGCAGATTTTCCTGAAACAGACATATCCAAATTGGCCCTCCTAGATCGCGCCTCAGCTGAAAAAATTGGTGATACTTATCTAGGTACCATTGACAAGGTCTCCCAGTTTGGCATTTCAGATGATTATCGCCAGATTACTATCGGTCAGCAACCATTCCGTGTATCGCCTTTGGAATATAAGAATTTTTGGAAATGGCTGAGCAACCATCAAGATGGGATTGGTTACTATGTTAAGGTCAATCAGACGACAGGGAAAGCAGAACTTGCCAAGTTGAGCAAAGCCATGCACTATTCAGATTCCGAATTTTTGCTGAATGATACCTTACGTCATCTTCGCCTGCAATACCCGACAACTATTTTTGGGAAACCATCCTTCGAAGTGGATGACCAAGGAAATCCGTATTATATTGCAACGATTTACGAGCCAAAATTTGGACTTTCATCAAATGATCCGATTGGTGCTATTGTATTGGATGCAGTAACAGGGGAAAGTAAGAAGTATAGTCTGGAAGATATTCCAGAGTGGGTAGACCGTGTTTATTCGGCAAACAATGTTATCAGCCGTGTAGATGACCACTATACTTATCAAAATGGTTTCTGGAATACCATTTTCAGTCAAACTGGTGTGAAAAATACAACGGACAGCTATAATTATATTTCTATCGGCTCAGATATTTATCTCTACACAGGTATCACGTCAGCAACTGCTGATTCATCCAACCTTGGATTTATTCTTGTCAATATGAGAACTCGTGAAATTACCAACTACAAATTGGCTTCGGCGACTGAAACAGCAGCGCAAGAATCCGCAGAAGGTGAAGTGCAGGAAAAAGGCTATAAAGCCACTGCTCCAAGCCTAGTTAAGTTGGCAGATACAGCCTACTATTTAGTATCCTTGAAAGATGATGCTGGCTTGGTTAAATCATACGCTCTTGTTGATGCCGAAGATTATCAACAGGTTACTGTTAACAATGATATTGCACTCTTAATTTCTCAAGTCACAGGAACGGATGCTTCTAGCCTTTCAGGATTGACAGTGACTGAAAATGGAGAAGTTGGTGAACAGACTGAGGTTATCAGTGGAAAAGTAGAAGCTTTAGCGAGTCAGATAATTGGCGGTGCGACAATCTACTATATTGAGTCTGAGGGCAAGATTTATAAAGTCAAAGCAACGGAAGATAGTACAGATCGTTTACCGTTTATCAAAGTAGGAGATTACTTTAGCGGTCAGTTAGATAAGAAAAATTATCTTAAAAACTTTAAGGTTAATCCAGAATAATCATAAGAAAGAGTGAGGTAGACAAGCCTTGCTCTTTTGCTTGTCATCACCCATGCGAAATATTTCAACTTATGGTATAATGGGGCGTTGTGGTTCTCTGACAGGGGTCGGTAGCTTGTTCTGTCGAGTATCCATATTCTTATTCTGAAGGAGTATTTTGTGAGTTTATTTAGAAAAAAACAAGCAGTCGGTCGCAATAGTCAAATGCGTCGGCATTTAGGCTTGATTGATTTGATATTTTTAGGTATCGGTTCGATGGTTGGAACAGGTATCTTTACGGTAACTGGCTTGGCAGCAGCCCAGTATGCAGGTCCAGCTCTGATCATCTCAATTGTTATTGCAGCAATTTCAGTCGGACTAACAGCTTTGTTTTACGCAGAATTTGCCTCTCGTATACCGACTAACGGTGGTGCCTATGGTTATCTTTACTCGGTTTTTGGTGAATTTCCTGCATGGATTGCTGGCTGGCTGACGATCATGGAATTCTTGACTGCTGTATCGAGCGTTGCATCTGGTTGGGGAGCTTATTTGAAAGGACTCCTAGCTAATTTTGGTATCGCTATGCCAACAGCTCTGAGCGGAACTTTTAACCCCGCTGCTGGTACCTATGTAGACCTCTTACCAGTTATCGTCTTAATTTTCGTGGTAGGTGTGGTCTTGCTTAATTCTAAGGCAGCTCTTCGTTTCAATTCAGCCTTGGTAGTTTTGAAATTTTCAGCGTTGGCATTATTTATTTTAGTAGGGTTATTCTTTATCAAACCAGAAAACTGGTCGAACTTCTCTCCTTTTGGTTTTGGTGCCATTTATGGTGGACAGGCGGGAATTATGGCGGGAGCGTCTCTCATGTTCTTTGCCTTCCTGGGATTTGAGTCTATTTCATTAGCGATTGATGAGGTGAAAAAACCTGAGAAGAATGTACCAAAAGGAATCGTATTGTCTCTATCTATTGTAACAATTCTTTATATTGTAGTGACATTAGTCTTGACTGGTATGGTTCACTATACTAAGTTGAATGTAGCAGATGCGGTTGCCTTTGCACTTCGAGAAGTTGGATTGGATTGGGCAGCGAGTTATATTTCTATTGTAGCAATCCTAACATTGATTACAGTATGTATTTCGATGACCTACGCCTTGTCGAGAATGGTCTATTCCATCAGTCGTGATGGTTTGCTACCGAAATCATTGAGCCGATTGACACAAACAAGCAAGGTTCCTAAAAATGCGACCATTCTTGTGGGGATTTTTGCAGCCATTTGTGCAGGTATTTTCCCACTAGCAAGTATTGCTTCCTTCCTCAATATCTGTACCTTAGCTTATTTGATCATGCTGGCGCTGGGCATTATTCGTCTGCGTCAAGTCGAAGGTTTGCCAAAAGATGGACAATTTAAAACACCTCTTGTTCCCTTGTTGCCTATCCTCTCGATTATCATTTGTCTTTCATTTATGTTCCAATATAGTTTAGATACTTGGTTAGCATTCGGAGTATCCTTGGTCATTGGAATTTTGATTTACTTCTTTTATGGTTATCGTCATTCGGAAGCCAAATAATAGATTTCCCTTCTTTATTTGAAGGGATTTTTTTGTACAATTTTTTTATAGAAATAATGGAAAACTTAAAAATAAAATAGTATAATATATACAATAATATAATATATACAATAATACAGATATATGAAAGGAGAAACACAATGTCTAATAGCGATATTCGAGCTAAAGCAACGGTTATTCGTGAACAAACAGATGGGATGATAACCTTGTTTTTGGCACCTGTTTTGATTTCTTTTCTGTCAGGAGTGGCGGAATTTGGCTTGAAACAAATCTGGGGGCAAACTAGTGCTTTCTCCTGGGGCACAACTATTGTGAAAGATGGTGTTGCTTGGACTCATCATTTTATTTCTGTTGGTCCGTCAATCATATTTGATTTTATTGCACAATGTTTAATTGTGACAGCTTGTTTTCAACTAATAAGACTGGTGAGAAAGCAAAGAACCAAGGTTAGCTTCACGGAGTGTTTCACTTTGCTAGATGGGAAGAATTTTTTACCAGTTTTTAGTACGACATTATTGAAAATGCTCGTTATTTATATAGCTGGTTTCCCAGCTGTCATTGGGATGGCTTTACTTAGTATTTCATTTTTCAGTACAGTTTTCATTGTTGGGGCTCCGGTTGGCTATCAGCCTGATTTCTCAGGATTTTTTAGCTCCTCCTATTTTCAAATAGGAGTAATCTTAGTTGTGATTGGCTTGGTTTGTGGTCTATTAGTAGATTATGGTCTCAGTCAGGTTCAATTTCTTCTTTATGATCATTTGGAAAATAATATTTATTCTTCTCCGTTTAAATTATTCAAACAGAGTTGGCAGTTGATGAAGGGGAATAAATGGCGCCGCTTCCTCTTGGATTTATCTTTTGTTGGCTGGTTGATTGGGGTTCTTTTGACGTTTGGGTTTTTGGGACTTTACGTATATCCATACTATTGGACTTGTCAGACTATATTTTATGAAGATTTGAAGTCCAAGAATCCATTGGTGTTTTCAACTTATAAATCAGCTATCTCTTCCACAGTAGCCTAGGGAGTATGGTGATAACAAATTATTAGGAATCCCTTCGTATTTTGGAGGGATTTTCCTGTTTTTAAGAGATGTTCTGGAAAATTAATGAGGCTGGGCAAAAAGCCCAGAACCACTACTCAGAGTTCGTGTCAACATCTCAGCGCAGTGGTTGATTGGCAGATTTGTTCGTGTTTTGCACTCCAAATCTGGCCTAATCAACTGTGCGGGGGGTAGGAAGACGAACTCTTTTTATCTTGGTCGAGTTCTTTCCCACTCCCTAATAGTAGGATGGTAAAGTAGTCCGATGTAGATAGAATATTTGCGACGTGACTTTATAAATAAGGAGAGAAAATTGGAGGGGAATTGTGATGAGGACGAGTGATATAGTATCAAGAGCGATGCTGACTCGCGAGCGGACAAGAGGTACAACACTACTATTTTTGCCCTCCATTTTGCTATCTATTGTTTATGCTATACCAGTAACAATTTTTCGCCTACTGACATTTCTAGAGCTCCGTCAAAACAGTGCTTTTGTGGAAGGGCGATTGGTTTCTTCAATCAGTTTGACCTATTTAGGTGAGTTCGGCTTCGCTCTGCTGTTACAGCTATTCATCGGTCTGTCCTGTTTTCATTTATTGGAATTGTTAAGAGGGGATAGACAGGAGTTCTCTTTAAAAGATAGTTTTTCATTTCTAAAGACAGAATGGAAGAAGCCTATCTGTACCACCTTTCTTTATTATTATTTGTTTCTTTTTATGGCTGGACTTCCAGCTAATCTAGGGGCTGCTTTATTGATTAAAGGCTTCACAATGAGTAGTTTGATGGTCTTATCTCCGGGGGCAATGGCAGAGCTGGCAGTTCATCAGCCTAGTCAATTAATGAAGATAGGGGCTCCGATTTTCCTGCTAGGAATGATTATTTACTTTTTTGTCTACTATACCTACTCACAGGTTGTTTTTGTCTTGTATGACCATTTGGATAATGCTAGTTATACTGGTCCTCTGGCTGTATTTAGGGAAAGTCGTTTCTTGATGAAAGGGAACTATTGGCAACGTATTTGGTTAGATTTATCCTTTTTAGGCTGGTTTATTGGGGAATTATTGCCCCTTCATTTGTTATCCTTTTTTGTAACTCCTTACTATCATTTATCTAGGACTATTTTCTACGAAAAATTAAAAAAACAAAGACTGTCAGCTGTAGAGAGTAGCTAACAGTCTTTTATGATTATAGGGAGCTTGTTTTGGGCTTGAAATAGAGGTCGTAAACCAACCAGGAAATCATTATTCCTTGGACAAGCAAGCTGATGACGGAGCCTTCTACACCAAACTTTCCACCAGATAACCACTCAGGACCAGTGATACCGATTTGAACAAAGGCCTGACCAGCATCGGTGCCGCTGACTGGGAAAGCAAAAACATTCCCTTGGAAACAGTTCCACGCAGCGTGTAAGCCACCAATTACCCAAATGTTGCCTGTTTTGAGCATAATGAGGCAGGCAAGAACGGCAAATAGGGTTAAATCCAAAATTGGAATGAGTGAAATAGCATTGTTTCCGAGGTGGAGAAATGTGAAGAAGAGGGAAGAAACAATGATACCAATAGGAATATTGTGTTTAGCTGAAAGTGATGAGAACATCCATCCTCTTGTTAGAATTTCTTCTGTCGTACCTTGGATAGACCAGGCAAGGATAAGGATGATAAATTCTCCGACTAATTTTGTAGAGAACTGGATGCTTGTAAATTCAATCGCGCCTAATCCCCACATGATGAGTGTACAAGTGGTCAGCATTGCAGCTCCGATTCCCCAACCTAGTAGAAAATCTTTTCCCGCCCCTTTTTTGGTAAAACCAAGTCCTGCCCACGGGCTTTTTTCAATATACCGTGCCCATGAAATGACCATCAGGCTGATAAAAGCGAAAGCGAACAGTTCAAAACTTACAGAAAGGGTTTCGCTAACTGGGAGTAAAAAGCTTATTGGAGTGAAAATAACTGCTCCAAGTGAATCTCCTACTAGCAACAAAATAATAGCTACAATAGGAGAGGTGATGATGTTGAGATTGAAAGCTGATCGAGCCTTCTCATTGATAAATTCGGTTTTCATAGGACCTCCTTTTGCTAGATACTTTACTAGTGCGCTATTCTACCATATTTTTCCAAAGAAGACTAGACCTAATTTCCTAGTATATGGTAGAATAGTACAAAGCTATATAAGGAGAATAGTATATGGAATTGAATCAATGGCTGAAGTCCTTCCAACTGAAAGATAATCGACTAGTGGGCCCATTCTTCTATGGCACACCTCTTGCTCTTAGATTTGAAATCGGGCCTGCAGACGAAGCAGAAGAATTACCAAGAGCAATCTATCTTGAAAGAGCCTATGCACGTGCAGTAGAACTTTTTGAGCAGGCTAGTTCAGAATACGACTATATGCTCCTTTCGCTCCTTCGACAGGAAGATAGGGACATAGACACCTACCTCTGGCATTTTTCATCGAAATTTAACTTCGACAAGGTTCCTGAGCCTGAGTTGATAGAAGTGGAGGACTGGACGGGAGATGTGCTAGTCTTTGAGCGCTATCTTTTCCCTATTGCTGACCAAGATTTGAAAGCTCTCTTGTGGGAGATTATCAAGGCTGATCATGGTGGATTTAACTACCTTTCATCTTCTGTATTCTTCCTATCCAGTAAGGAAAAAGTCATTTATCATTGCTATGATGATAGAGGAGTGGACGTCGCTGTGGTGGATGATGACAAGCGTCGTCAGCTCTTTACGGATTGCCAGGACCTGCTTTTTGACTATGATATGGAGGAGATGGAGAGAAGGGTGAGGGGGTAGGAAGAAAATGTATATCTGATGACCGTCTTCTATAGTACTTAGGATATTATGGCACACAACTAATTTTTAGGGAGCAAATCAATGCCTTACCGTAAATTAACATCAAGAGATCGGTCTTTTATCAAAGGGCAGACGGACCGCTTGCTGAATCAGATGAATAGCAATGCGGAATATTTGGCGACTGTACAGACCTATGAGACAGCCAAGGCTCGTGCCAACCAAGCCTATCTGGCAATGGAACTGGAAAATGATCCAGAGAAAAAGTTACGACTGGCAAAATTGGTTGAAACCTATTCTGCCCAAGCCCAGTCTATATTAGATGATTGGGAAGCGAGAAATAGCAGAGCTGAAAAAGAAGCTAGGAATATAAAACTGATTTTGTGGCTGACCGTGCTCTTTGCACTTAGTTTTATCTTCCCTGTTAATATTATTCTAGCCCTCCTATTTGCAGTCTGGTTCTATCGGAATTACCTTTGTTCAAGCAGAATTGCCCAAGTGCCTAAGTCTACTGCGAGCCAGTCATTAGTGACAGAAGAGGAAAGTTATGAAGACTGGTTGACAAAAAAGATAGTTACACTTAACAAAGACAAGCGTGAGTGGACAGAGGGCGTACTTGCAAAATATGACAGTTTGGATGAAATAGCAGCAGGTATTGGTAAAATTAATGAGATAGATAAAGAAGCTGGTAAGAAAATTCTCCATCGTTATCAAGCAATCTTAGCTGATATTGAAAAATTACCAGATTCTGACCAGAAAACCTATTATTTAGATTTTCATCGAGAAATGATAGCTGATTTGGGAAATGTATTTGAACAACTCCATATCGTATAAGAACACCGGAAACAGTTCCAAACTGGTTCCGGTTTTTCGATATTCGTCAATTGACAAGAACAGAACTATAATTTTATAGAGAAGATAGACATTAGCATTCCACTCGGCTTGTATCATATGTATAGCATGTGAAGGAAGACTTGTATTTAGAACCTCTTTGTGATTTCGATGAAAATATGATAAAATGGGGTGTTATCAAGAACAGGGTTTCATTTGCCCTGAGTTGAAAGGAAAAAAACATGACAAAAACACCGTTTTATATCACCACACCGATTTATTATCCGTCTGGAAAACTTCACATCGGCTCGGCCTACACGACCATTGCCTGCGATGTATTGGCTCGCTACAAGCGTCTCATGGGCCACGAGGTTTTCTATCTGACAGGGCTTGATGAGCACGGGCAGAAGATTGAGGAGAAGGCAAAAGAGGCTGGTCTGACACCGCAAGCTTACGTTGACGGCATGGCGGTTGGCGTCAAGGAGCTCTGGAACTTGCTGGACATCTCTTACGACAAGTTCATCCGCACGACCGATGATTACCACGAGGAAGTGGTAGCGGCTGTTTTTGAAAAATTGCTGGCGCAGGACGATATTTACTTGGGAGAGTATTCTGGTTGGTACTCTGTATCGGACGAGGAATTTTTCACCGAGAGCCAATTGGCAGAGGTCTTCCGAGATGAAAATGGTAAGGTAACAGGCGGTATCGCTCCGAGCGGTCACGAGGTTGCCTGGGTTTCAGAAGAATCTTACTTCCTCCGCCTTAGCAAGTATCAGGATAAATTGGTCGAGTTCTTCAAGGTTCACCCAGACTTTATCCAGCCAGACGGTCGCCTCAATGAAATCATGAAAAACTTCATCGAGCCAGGCTTGGAAGATTTGGCAGTATCTCGTACATCATTTACTTGGGGAGTACCTGTTCCGTCTAATCCAAAACACGTTGTCTATGTTTGGATTGATGCCCTGCTCAACTATGCAACGGCCTTGGGTTATGGTCAGGAAGAAACAGCCAACTATGACAAGTTCTGGAATGGAACAGTTTACCACATGGTTGGTAAGGATATTCTTCGATTCCACTCGATTTACTGGCCAATCATGCTCATGATGTTGGATATGAAGCTGCCAGACCGTTTGGTTGCTCATGGCTGGTTTGTCATGAAAGACGGTAAGATGTCCAAATCTAAGGGCAATGTGGTCTATCCAGAAATGTTGGTCGAGCGTTTCGGCTTGGATCCGCTCCGTTACTACCTCATGCGTAGTCTGCCAGTTGGCTCTGACGGCACCTTTACACCAGAAGATTACGTTGGTCGTATCAACTATGAATTGGCCAATGACCTTGGAAACTTGCTCAACCGTACAGTTGCGATGATTAACAAGTATTTCGGTGGTCAGGTGCCAACCTTTGTAGCAAACGTGACTGATTTTGATGCGGACTTGGCGGCAGTCGTGGCTGAAAACTTAGCAAGCTACCACAAGTATATGGAAGCTGTTGACTATCCACGCGCTCTAGAAGCTGTTTGGAATATCATCTCCCGTACCAACAAGTACATCGATGAAACAGCACCTTGGGTCTTGGCAAAAGAAGAAGCAGATCGTGACAAGTTGGCAGCGGTTATGGCTCACTTGACAGCAGGTCTTCGTGTGGTGGCACACCTCATTCAACCATTTATGATGATGACTTCTAATGCTATTATGGAACAGCTTGGTTTGGGAACAGCATTTGACCTTGAAAACCTTGACTTTGCAGGTCTTCCAGCTGGTTTGACAGTAGTCGCAAAAGGTACGCCTATCTTCCCACGACTCGATATGGAAGAGGAAATCGCCTATATCCAAGCCCAAATGGGTGGCAGCTCTGCTATTTCCCAAGAGGAAGAAAAAGAGTGGAACCCAGCTGACGTGGAGCTGAAAAACGAGAAAGTCGCGATCAAGTTCGAGGATTTCGACAAGGTGGAAATCCGTGTGGCCGAGGTTAAAGAAGTAGCCAAGGTGGAGGGCTCTGACAAGCTGCTCAAGTTCCGTCTGGACGCAGGTGATGGCCAGGACCGTCAAATCCTGTCGGGTATCGCCAAGTACTATCCAAATGAGCAGGAGTTGGTCGGCAAGAAAGTCCAAATCGTTGCCAACCTCAAGCCACGTAAGATGATGGGCTTGCTCAGCCAGGGCATGATCCTCTCAGCCGAACACGACGGCAATTTGACACTCTTAACAGTCGATTCATCTGTGCCAAACGGCAGTCAGATTGGGTAAGAAAGTTCAAACACTCAGTGAATCTGGGTGTTTTTTTGCGAACTAGTATAGAAAGGAGGTTCTATGTTAGTTGCACTTGATGAAGACAGACAAATTTTTAATCTTTTAGAAAATCCTGCGCCGCAAGGTCGCTATTCCTGTCCAGGTTGTGGAGGCCTGGTCCGATACAAATCTGGCAAAGTTCTGCGTTCGCATTTTGCCCATGTCACCCTGCGGGATTGTAGCTACTTCTCCGAGAATGAGTCTGCCCAGCACCTGTCCCTCAAATCAGAGATTTACAGCTGGCTGGTGGAAAAGGAGCAGGTTGAGTTGGAAAAATGCCTGCCAAAGATTGGCCAGGTTGCTGATTTATTTGTCAATGATAGTCTAGCCTTGGAAGTCCAATGTTCCAGTCTACCCATTTCTCGTTTGCAAGTGCGGACACAAGCCTATCGTGAATCAGGTTATCAGGTTCTCTGGTTGCTTGGCAAGGATTTGTGGCTCAAGGAACGACTGACCAATTTGCACAAGCAATTTCTCTCTTTTAGTATGAATATGGGTTTTCATCTCTGGGAATTGGATAACGAGAAGAAGGAATTACGACTTCGCTACCTCATTCATGAAGACTTGCGGGGCAAGGTACATTGTCTGACCAAGGTCTTTCCCTTTGGTCAGGGAAACTTACTGGACATATTACGTTTCCCTTTTTCCAAGCAAACCCTATCTAGCATGACGTGTCCAATGGATGAGGATTTGCCTCGTTACATTGCTCAACAGCTTTATTACAAATCTCCCAAATGGCTCGCCCTGCAAGCAGATGCTTATGGACGTGGAGAAAATCTACTGACCAAGACAGCATTTGACTGGTATCCCCACATCCGCCTGCCCCGCTCTGCTATTGGCTTTGCCCAAATACCAAAAGATTTAAGTCCCGTCTATCAGGCCTTTGACCACTATTATGCGGGTGTCAAGGACAAGCGGATACAAGCGGTTTATCCACCAGCAGTTTATTGGAGGGAAAAATAAACAGGTAAAACTAGTCTACAATTGGACACAGTCTTGAAGGTATTGGCTAGCCTAGGAAAAACTTTAGCAGTTGTTCCTTTGAAACAAGAACAACATTTTTAATAGTGTATTTTGCAGGATATAATTTTATTATAACAACTGTTATGAAAGCCCTCACTTTCCATTGGAAAGTGGGGCATTTTTATGTTAGAATAGTAAGACGGAGGATTTATTATGTCTAAACAACGTCATGAAATTGAAGAAAAATACCAATGGGATTTGACTACTATTTTCCCAACAGATGAAGCTTGGGAAGCAGAACTTGCAGATTTACAAGCAGAAACTGAAAAAACAAAAGAATTTGCAGGTCACTTGCTTGACTCTGCTAAAAGCCTTTTGGAAATCAGCGAAACGCAACTTGGTCTCATGCGTCGCATTGAAAAACTCTATGTTTATGCATCTATGAAAAACGACCAAGATACTCGCGAAGGAAAATACCAGGAATTTCAGGCTAAGGCAATGGGTCTTTATTCTGCTTTTTCACAAGCATTTGCCTTCTATGAGCCTGAATTTATGGCCATTACTGAAGAGCAGTTGGAGGTCTTTAAGGCAGAAGAGCCTGCTCTTGTTCAGTACAGCCACCAATTTGAAAAACTCTTAGCAGCTAAGGACCATGTCTTGTCACAAGAAGTAGAAGAAGTCCTTGCAGCGACCAGTGAGATTTTCGAATCACCTGCTGAAACCTTCTCAGTCTTGGACAATGCTAGTTTGCGGTTCCCAGAAGTTGCGGATGAAGAAGGGCATTTGGTACCCCTTTCTCACGGTAACTACATCCACTTTATGGAGTCTAAAAACCGTGACGTCCGTCAAGAAGCCTATGAGGCTATGTACGGTACCTATGAGCAGTTCCAGCATACCTACGCTAAGACACTGCAGTCTAATGTCAAGGTCAATAACCTAAAAGCTCGTTTGCGGAAGTACGATTCAGCCCGTCACGCATCTCTTGCAGCCAATTTTATTCCAGAATCCGTATACGATACATTAGTGGCGGCAGTCAACAAGCACCTTCCGCTCTTGCACCGTTATATCAATTTGCGTAAGAAACTCTTGGGTATTGATGACTTGAAGATGTACGATATGTACACACCATTGTCAGATTTCAGCACCAAGATTTCCTATGAAGATGCTCTCAAAAAATGCCAAGAAACCTTGGAAATTTTCGGTGAGGATTATGCGGCTATTGTAAAAGAAGCCTTCGAAAACCGCTGGATTGACGTCCATGTTAATGAAGGAAAACGCTCTGGAGCATACTCAGGAGGTGCCTATGACACCAACGCCTTTATGCTTCTCAACTGGCAGGATAACTTGGATAACATGTACACCCTTATCCATGAAACAGGACACTCGCTCCATTCTATGTTGACTCGTAAGACACAACCCTATGTCTATGGTCATTATTCACTCTTCTTGGCTGAAATTGCTTCAACGACCAATGAAAATCTTTTGACAGAAAAACTCTTGGCAGAAGTAGAAGATGACAAGGAACGCTTTGCTATTCTCAATCATTACCTAGATGGTTTCCGTGGCACAGTCTTCCGCCAGACCCAATTTGCCGAGTTTGAACAAGCTATCTATAAGGCAGACCAGGAAGGTCAGGTCTTGACGGCTGATTTCCTCAATGAATTGTACGGTCAGACAAACGAGAAATATTACGGACTTTCTGCCGAAGAAAATCCAGAAATCCAGTTTGAGTGGGCTCGTATTCCACACTTCTATTACAATTTCTATGTCTATCAGTATGCGACAGGTTTTGCGGCAGCATCAGCTCTAGCAAATAAGATTGTCAACGGCAGTCCAGAAGACAAAGAAAACTACCTCAACTACCTCAAAGCAGGTAGCTCAGATTACTCCCTCAATGTCATTGCCAAAGCTGGCGTAGACATGACCAAGGAAGATTACCTCAACGATGCCTTCAAGGTATTTGAAGCTCGTTTGGAAGAATTAGAAGCTCTTGTTGAGAAAGGTGTGCACCTCTAATATGATTTCCTATAAACGTTCGATTGTCATTCCTGGTGTAATTAGCCTTGTTTTAATCTTGCTCGGTCTTGGTGGTTTGACCAGACCTGAGCCATCTATGGGAAGTGTCGTCTATTTGATATTTTTACAACCTTTGCTGGTTTATTTATATATATTGAGAAAACAAAAGGCTGTTTTTATCTTGACAAAACAGTACCTAGAATTTCAAGAACACTTTTGGAGTGAACGCCAGCGCCATTCGTTAGAAGAGATTGCGGAGATTCGATACATCGTTTCTCCTGTCTATCGTGGCTATCAGTCGAAATGTTTGCGAATCGTAGGAAATAAGGGAGCACTACTTGCAGTCGTTAATTTGAATAAGCTTGATGGTGCAGATTTTAATGATATTTACCATTTTGTAGAGCAAGTAGCACCGCATATAAGATGGGATTTTTCAAATTCATAATGGAGGTATTATGTTAACGGAAGAACAGCTACAGGACATTTTTGAACTGGCGGACCTCATGTCAAATGGTGATAGGGAGCTATTTCTCCAACTTAGAGATGTGGTTTTTGCTAGTGATCCGAATCAGATTCTAGACTCTATCGAACGCATCCTAGAACCAGATTCATTCGATGATTTCTTGGACCGTGTTGGGGAGTCTGAAAAGGAAAATCTGTGGTTAATCTTGATAAAATTACTAGAGCATTTTAATTATATTTGTGTGCGTGATTATAAGGATAATCTTGAAGATTTTATCTACTTTTTTGACCGTCTTCATCAAGTCCGCAATGCAGGGATTTCTCTCAAATTGGATTCAGATGGATTAAATCCAGCTGCCTCTATTTCAGAATGGGCAAGAGTCGTTGATAGCAAATATCTTGATGAAAACTTTTGTCTAGGGGCAGTAGATATGGACACGGATAGTTACTATCTCTTTTTCAGTAAGCAAGCGACTTTTGTTCGACTTCAAGAACTAGCTGGAAATTTAGGGTATCGAATTGATTACGCCAAAAATATGTAAAGAAAAGGTGGGGAAACCTGCCTTTTAGTGTGTTGAGGAAGAAAATCTTGTCGGCTTATGATATAATGGATTCTATGGTCGAATCATATAGTAAAAACGCAAATCACAATATGCGCCGTCCAGTTGTCAAGGAAGAAATTGTGGATTTTATGCGAACACGTCAGGCGCAAAATACAGGTTTTTTGAAAGAACTGGAAGAGTTTGCTCGTCAAGAAAATATTCCAGTCATCCCTCATGAAACGGTAGCCTATTTTCGCTTGTTAATGCAAGTGTTGCAACCTAAAAAAATATTAGAAATCGGAACGGCCATTGGTTTTTCAGCCCTCTTAATGGCCGAAAATAGCCCAGAATCTCATATTACGACCATTGATCGTAATGAAGAGATGATTGGCTTTGCCAAAGAAAATTTTGCCAAGTTTGATTGCCGTAAGCAAATTGAATTACTGGAAGGTGAAGCTATGGATATTCTTCCGACTTTACCAGATAACACATATGATTTTGTTTTCATGGATTCTGCTAAATCAAAATATATTGTATTTTTACCAGAAGTCTTGAAAAAGGTCAAAGTAGGTGGTTTAATCATTTTGGATGACATCTTCCAAGGAGGAGATGTTGCAAAGGACATCAAGGATGTCAGAAGAGGGCAGCGCACTATTTATAAGGGATTGCAACGTTTATTCGATGCGACTTTGGACAATCCTGATGTAACAGCTAGCCTTGTCTCCATGAGCGACGGTCTCTTAATGTTGAGGAAAAATGTCGCAAATGTTGACTTAAATTTTGAAGAAATTTAAGTACTTTTTAAGCTTTTGTGATATAATAAATAACGTTAATGAAAAAAGGAGTAAACTTTTTAAATGAAAAACACAAAAAAAATCCTATCAGGAGCAGTCACATTGTTTGCGACTGTGACTCTTGCAGCATGTACAAGTACAGCTGATAAAGATATCATTACGATGAAAGGAAATACCATCACAGTTTCTGAGTTTTACGAGCAAGTCAAAACAAACACAAGTGCTCAACAGGTATTACTTTCAATGGTCATTAGCGATGTTTTTGAAGAACAATACGGCGATAAAGTTTCTGATAAAGAAGTTACGGAAGCTTATGACAAAATGGCTAGCCAGTATGGCGATTCATTTGCGACTGCCTTGGCTTCAGCAGGTTTGACAACTGAAACATACAAGCAGCAAATTCGTACTAACAAATTGGTTGAGTATGCAGTGAAACAGGCAGCTGAAAAAGAATTGACAGATGAAAACTACAAAGCTGCCTACGAATCCTATACTCCGGAAGTAACAGCTCGTATTATCAAGTTAGATGACGAAGCGAAGGCTAAGGAAGTTTTAGCCTCTGCTCAGGCTGAGGGAGCAGATTTTGCTCAATTGGCAAAAGACAATTCTACGGATACTGCTACAAAAGACAATGGAGGCGAAGTTAAATTTGATTCAACTTCAACAACTGTTCCTACAGAAGTTCAAAAAGCGGTCTTTGCTTTGGATGCAGGTCAAGTAGGGGCATCTGTTATTTCAGTAGTAGATATGACAACTTATACAACTAGCTACTATGTTGTAAAACTGGAAGCGAAGTCAGAAAAATCTGCCAAATGGGAAGACTACAAGGATAAGTTGAAGGAAATTATTTTGGCACAAAAACAAAATGATTCTACATTTGTTGCAGGTGTGTTGAAAGAAGCTCTTCAAAAAGCTAATGTTAAAGTGAAGGATGCAGCTTTCCAAAATCTTCTTTCACAATATGTGACAACAGAAGAAAGCAGTTCTTCATCAACGGAAAGTAGCTCTTCTTCTACAACAGAATCTTCTAGTTCTTCAGGTCAATAATTGACGCTTTACTTATTAAGAATAGATACTTGATTACTTAGTTCAGAAAATTGGCGGTTGCTGCGAGCCATCTAAGCCAAGTATCTTGCTACTTAATAGAACAATTGAATATAGGTTATGAAATGAGAATGACAAGTCATTGAATGAAGGTGGTACCGCGGTTTTTCGCCCTTCGTTTGATTTCTTGTCATTTTTTGGAGGGAGTCATGAAACAATTTCAGGTCAAACAACGTTTTGTTTTGGGTGGTGAAAAATTTGATATTCGTGATAGTTTTGGGAATCTTGCCTATCAAGTGGAGGGTTCTTTTCTCGAAATTCCAAAACGATTTATTGTGACCAATTCTAGTGGTGGAGCGGTTTGTCAGATTACTAAGAAGTTTTTGACCTTCCTGCCTCAGTTTACCATTGATATGGCAGATGGTCATTCTTTCTACTTGCAAAAGGAATTTACTTTTTTCAAGGATCGCTATACTGTGGAAAATCTAGGTTTAATCCTAGACGGAAATATCTGGGATTTGGATTTTCGCTTGAAAAGACCAGATGGTATGCTCGTAGCTGAAATCTCCAAAGAACTCTTTCATTTAACGTCTCATTACTCCGTTACTGTATTGGAGGACTCCTATGCAGATTTGGTCATTTCCTTAGTGGTCGCAATTGACTATGTCGAAATGATGGAAGATGCATCGAATTAATCGTGAAATAATCATTCAGTTTAACTGTTTCGTTAAATTGAATCCGCCTAACTATCACTTATGAAAGGAAAGGTTCAATTTAGATAATTTTCTGAATTGAACCCGAGCTAAAAGCGTCGAGAAAAAGATAGACCGCCTAGTGCGCTGGCGCACAGCGTTGGTCTCCTATTTTCTTCTCGCTGTCTTAACGCTCTTGGTATCTTAGTTTATGAAAAATTTATCTTCTGCTCAAATTCGTCAAATGTGGTTGGATTTCTGGAAATCAAAGGGGCACTCTGTTGAGCCTTCAGCAAATCTTGTCCCAGTAAATGATCCAACTCTTTTGTGGATCAACTCTGGTGTGGCAACCCTCAAGAAATACTTTGATGGCTCTGTCATTCCAGATAACCCACGTATTACAAATGCTCAAAAATCTATCCGTACCAACGATATTGAAAACGTTGGTAAGACAGCCCGCCACCACACTATGTTTGAAATGCTTGGTAACTTCTCTATTGGTGATTATTTCCGTGATGAAGCGATTGAGTGGGGCTTTGAGCTCTTGACAAGCCCAGAATGGTTTGCTTTGCCAAAAGACAAGCTCTACATGACTTACTATCCTGATGATGTGGATTCATACAATCGTTGGATTGCCCTTGGTGTTGAGCCAAGCCACTTGATTCCGCTTGAGGATAACTTCTGGGAAATTGGTGCAGGTCCTTCTGGTCCAGATACGGAAATCTTCTTTGACCGTGGTACAGATTTTGACCCTGAAAACATTGGTATCCGTCTCTTGGAAGAAGATATTGAAAATGACCGTTACATCGAGATTTGGAATATCGTATTGTCCCAGTTTAACGCAGACCCAGCTGTTCCGCGCTCTGAATACAAGGAATTGCCAAACAAAAATATCGATACGGGCGCAGGTTTGGAGCGTTTGGCAGCTATTTTCCAAGGGGCTAAGACCAACTTTGAAACGGACCTCTTCTTGCCAATCATTCGTGAAGTAGAAAAGATTTCTGGTAAGACCTATGACCAAGATGGCGACAACATGAGCTTCAAGGTGATCGCAGACCACATCCGTGCTCTTTCATTTGCCATTGGTGACGGTGCCCTTCCTGGAAATGAAGGCCGTGGTTATGTCCTTCGTCGTCTCCTTCGTCGTGCTTCTATGCATGGTCAACGTTTGGGTATTACAGAGCCATTCTTGTACAAATTGGTGGAGACAGTTGGCAATATCATGGAAAGCTACTATCCAGAAGTGCTTGAAAAACGTGCCTTCATTGAGAAGATTGTTAAGAGTGAAGAAGAGTCATTTGCTCGTACTATCCATACAGGTTCACAATTTGCTGAGCAATTGATGGACAAATTGGCAGCAGAAGGTAAGTCTGAGATTGATGGTCGTGACATTTTCAAACTCTATGATACCTATGGTTTCCAAGTAGAATTGACGGAAGAATTGGCTGAGCACCGTAGTATGACCCTTGACATTGCTGGATTTGAAGCGGCTATGAAAGAGCAACAAGACCGTGCCCGTGCTTCAGTTGTCAAAGGTGGTTCAATGGGTATGCAAAATGAAACCCTGGCTGCTATCACAGAAGAGTCTACCTTTGTTTATGGTCAAACAGCTCTTGAGGCAAGCTTATCTGTCATTGTGGCTGATAATGCGCGTACAGAAGCAGTTTCAGAAGGTCAAGCCCTCCTTGTCTTTGACCAAACACCATTCTATGCAGAAATGGGTGGTCAGGTTGCAGACCATGGTTTTGTGAAAAATGCTGCTGGAGGCATTGTTGCGACTGTCATCGATGTGCAGAAAGCACCAAATGGTCAACCATTGCACACAGTTGAACTGTCCGCAAGCATTTCAGTTGGTCAAACCTACACACTTGAAATCGAAACAAAACGCCGTAAGGGTGTTGAGAAGAACCACACAGCAACTCACTTGCTCCATGCAGCTCTTCACAATATTATCGGCGAGCATGCAACACAGGCTGGTTCCTTGAACGAGCAAGACTTCCTCCGCTTTGACTTTACGCATTTTGAGGCAGTTACTGCGGAAGAACTTCGTCGTATTGAAGAAGAAGTCAATGAGCAAATTTGGAATGCTATCCCAGTTGTGACAGTTGAGACAGATATTGACACAGCCAAGGAAATGGGGGCCATGGCCCTCTTCGGTGAAAAATACGGTAAAGACGTCCGCGTTGTTACTATCGGTGACTATTCTGTCGAGCTCTGTGGTGGTACCCATGTTAGCAACACCGCTGAAATCGGTATCTTCAAGATTTTGAAAGAAGAAGGTATCGGTTCAGGTACTCGCCGTATCATTGCGGTAACAGGCCGTGAAGCCTTCCTTGCCTATCGTGACCAAGAAGATGCCCTCAAAGAAGTAGCGGCAACTATCAAGTCACCACAGATCAAGGAAGTGCCAAACAAGGTTGAAAGTCTTGCACAACAAGTTCGTGACCTGCAAAAAGAAAATGCAGCTCTGAAAGAAAAAGCAGCGGCAGCCGCTGCTGGTGATGTCTTCAAAGAGGTCAAAGATGCTAATGGCATTCGCTACATTGCTAGCCAAGTCCAAGTTTCAGACGCAGGTGCCCTCCGTACTTTCGCTGACAACTGGAAGCAGAAAGACTACTCTGATGTCTTGGTGTTGGTTGCGGCTATCGGCGACAAGGTCAATGTCCTTGTGGCAAGTAAGTCAAGCGATGTTCATGCAGGAAACCTCATCAAAGTCCTTGCTCCAATCGTAGCAGGTCGCGGTGGTGGTAAGCCAGACATGGCCATGGCAGGTGGTAGCGATGCGTCTGCTATCCAAAACCTCTTGAACAGCGTAGCGAAAAACTTATAATATAGTCAGTGTATATCCCTTTGTTAAAGCAACTAGCAAGGGGATATCTTTCTATTCTAAAATGAGGAGTACGTATGGAACACATCAACGATATTTGGCAAGAGATGTACGAGAAAGCAAAAGGTCATTATGCGCCACATTATGTCTCGCCCTTCATTTATTCAAATCATGTCGTTGCTGCCATTGAAGCAGCAAATGGGCAAATTTACACCGGTTATTGCTTTGAGGCGACTGCTGGCGTATTTCACCTTTGCGCAGAGCGGTCGGCAGCCTTTAATATGTTTCAAGATAGTGGTCAGACAGTGATAAAACGTATTATTGCTTTTCGAGATCAAGCTCCCTTTGGAGAGGGTTCAGGAATGCCTTGCGGAGCTTGTCGTGAATTTTTGATGCAGCTGTCGGCTGATAATGCACAAACAGAAATCATGCTTGATTTTGACAAACGAGAAATCATCACATTGGGAGAGCTCATGCCTTACTGGTGGGGTGAAGAACGTATGCAGGCTGGTATAGATCACTTGGAATAACAAATGAACTCTTTTATCCTTTGGGGAGAAGAGTTTTTTGGTATAATACAAATATCTGCATTTTAGTAATATAATTTATTTGAATTTGGCTAACTAGTGTTTTATTGAAAAAGGAAGGAAATTATGGGGAAATGTTTGGTCATAGGCTCAACAGTTTGTGATGTAATGATTTATTTAGACGCTTTACCCGGCCGACAGGGTGATGCACACATAAAGAAACAAGTCATGTCTCTTGGAGGTTGTGCCTTCAATGTAGTCAATATTCTCCACCATCTCGGAGTGGAATATGATTTTATTTCACCGGTTGGTACTGGAATATATGGAACATTTGTGAAAGATAATCTTCATAAACTGGGCATTCAAACGCCGATTTCTTTAGACGGAGCAAATGGTTGTTGTTACTGTTTTGTGGAATCAGATGGAGAACGGACATTCTTATCGGATCATGGTGTGGAATATTCATTTAACCCCACTTGGTTAGATGGACTCAATCTATCTCAGTATGATTATGTTTATATTTGTGGTTTGGAAGTAGAAGAAGAGACGGGACAAGCTTTAGTTGACTGGTTGAAAACATGTGGTAGACCAGTCATCTTCGCTCCTGGACCACGAGGAAATCTCATTCCTGAAAAACGAATGGCAGAGCTGTTAGAGCTATCTCCTATTTTACATTTGAATGAGCAGGAGGCACTGAGCCTTTCTCAAGAAACAGATATTGAAGAGGCGATTCGTGTATTATATGGAAAAACCAAGCAACTGCTTATTGTGACAAAAGGTTCTGATGGAGCCGTTGCTTTTGACGGAGTTTGGCACGAGGCACCAAGTATACCCACAAAAATTGTAGATACTGTCGGTGCTGGTGATAGTCGTGTGGGGGCAATGATGGCAGCTTTAGCCAGTGAAAAATCGGTTACTGATTCTCTAGCATTCGCAAATCGAGTTGCTAGTCAAGTTGTCGCTACACAGGGTGTTCATTTACCAAGTCACATGTATGAAGAGTTGAAAAGTCAGTTGAACAGTCTGTAATCAAATACCTCCCCAAAATATTGTAAAGACCTCAAAAGGTCTTTTTTCTGACCAATATTCACTACATTTTGACAAGTTTCATAAACTTTTTGACAAAAATTATTATTTTTTTGACAAAGATACTTGTCAAAAAGAAAAGGAAGTGTTACAATGATATCAAGATAAAAATCAAAAGGATTCATCTGATACGATGAATAGAGAAGGAGTCACCAAATGAAACAACCTTTTATGATTACAGGAACAACCATTGCGCGTGCGGTCGAAATAGGGTCCATTCTATTATTGGCTTACATTCTCCTTTCTGATTTGCTGGGATGGAGCGATATGGACACAGCTCTACTGACTACTCTATTAGCTTCAATTGCTTGTATCGAAGCAAGTTTACAAATGGAGAAAAAAGGAAATAAGTAAAAGGAGATAGGTCATGAAATGTAAAATTTCAGCCGATATGGCAGCAATTATTATTGTAGGATCGAGTATTATGGGACTACTGATTGGAGTTGCGCTAGGACTATATAGTTTAGTCTAGCTTGTAGGCGAATGAAGGAGAAGAAACATGGAAGCGAAAAAGAAATTATATGAAGTCAATATCATGGAAAACAAGAAGTTTGTCTGGGGATTGAATATTCTTGCTGTGGTACTCATCTTTCCATTTGACTTCATATTTGGAATGATAGGCAGTTGGTTGATAGCCAACGGTTTGCAATACTCGGAACTGAACGTGTCGGAGGTATGGTTGCTTTTCCCTCTCTATATTCTTTTAATAGTTGTGCATGAGGCTATCCACGGCATCTTCTTCAAAGGTTTTTGCCCTGAAAATCCTGTAAAATACGGGTTTAAATGGAAATCGGGCATGGCCTATGCGACCAGTCCAGGTTCGCTCTACAATCGGATGCAAATGCTAGTAATCAGCCTGGCTCCCTTTATTGTGATTAGTTTGGGCTTGACCATGTTAGCAGGTTTTGGGCTGATGAATACCACTCTTTACTTCATGCTGGCAACCATTCACGGGGCCTCTTGTGCAGGCGATTTCTACTATACTTATCTTTTATTGGTTAAGTTTGCCAAGGGAAATATAGCTGTCGAAGACACAGAAACAGGCTTGATCATCTACCAAGCCTAGAAAGGAAAACTTATGGAATATGTCTTAAAAAATCGGCTCAAGGAATTACGAGCCAGAGATGGTCTCAATCAGACAGAGCTAGCAAAGTTAGCAGAGGTATCACGGCAGACCATTAGCTTGATTGAGCGGGGCGAATACACGCCCTCGGTGGTCGTTGCTATGCGTATAGCACAGATTTTTAATGAAAATGTGGAGAATGTCTTTCAATTAGTGGAGGTTGAAGAATGAAACAGGGGAAACAATTAACGACAAAACAAAGATGGCTCAGAAATCTTACATATTTGTTTTTGGGAGCAATTTTCGGAGCATTTTGTGGCTTTTTTGGAGTATCGATTTCTAAGCTTGGATTACCGTCTTTTGTCAATTTAGATAATTTCTTGTTTTGTTTGCGTATCATTACTTTTGTAATTTTTGCCGGAACCATTTATTTTGGTATTAAAGCTAATAAAAAATACCATCTTTACCATTCTATTTCAGATGAGGAAGAAGAATACTTTGATGAACTGTATAAAAAAATGTATCGTAACCTAGAATATGCGACCATATCATTTAATGTTGCCGTATCATTGACTCTGTTAAATTTAGTTTTAGGATTTGGAGTTGCCTTCTTAGAAGAGAGTGCGGTTATGTATGGGTCAATTTTTGACTTGGTTCTCTTTATCGTACTTCTAATTACTCAAGTGATTATTATTAAATTAACAGAGAAAATTCGAGACTATAAGTTATCTGCATTTGCTACAGTAAAAGAGATGAAAGACTTTGCTGAGGCAATGGACGAGGGGGAGAAACAAGCAAACTACGAAATGAGTTTCCAAATCGTCTTCACTTTGAATCAAATCGTGTTACCAGGTTTGTATCTATTCCTATTTGTACTTAGCATGCTATTGCAGGAGCGACAAATTACAGCATTTCTAGTTGTTGCCTTTCTTCACATTTACATCAATGTCATGCAGGTTCGCATGGTTCGTCGTTACTTCAAATAAGAATGTTATGAAAGGTTTTTAGGTAATAGTTATGAAAAAGGAAAATGTACACATAAAAGCAATTCGTTATTTCTATGATATTGTTGGTGAGTTAGACGCGGTGTCTTATGCGACCTTGACCAATTTCGGCAACAATATGTATATGCTCTTTATGACAGTGACACTGGTGAGCTTTCTAGTTAGTTTTGCACTGGGAGAAGATGTCATGGGAATTAGCCTCTTCTTGACACTGGTTTATTCTCAATTCAAACAGAACGCCATTATCAAACAGTTGGCTTTGGATAAGTTGCTTGTTGCCAAGGCTGATGTGAAATTGGCTCGGAAGAAAATGATGAAACGAACTCTGTATCAAACCCTACAGATTGCTGTCTACAGTCTGCTAGTTAGTATTGGTATCTGGCAGTTACATATTCCACAGGAAAGCGGAACAAGTGCAGCCGAGTATTTCCAGTTTGTCACTCCCATGACAGTTGTCCTGCTGACTCTTGTTGGATTCCTTAGTTTCAATATTGTTAACCGTAAGAAAATCAAACTTATTTAGTTTAAATGGAGGTTAACTTATGAAAGTGTTTATGAAAATTTATCTTGTCCTATTAATCGGCCTAGGTCTCTACGCAGTTGGTTATATTTTCGGAGAGTGGCTGGCTACTGGGCAGATTGATTTGTCAACCCTGAATATCCTCTTGCCATTGGTTTTGGGCTTGCCAGCTCTGCTGTCGTCATTTAGTTTCTCTTTTATTACTTCGTTAACTCGCCTTGCCTAACTCCAGTTATGCCTGCGGCTCGTTGCCTAGTACTAAAAGTAAACTAAAAGACTTTATCTTTTAACAAACGAAAAATAATTGTTTATATTAAGGAGATTGCTATGAATAGACTTGGAAGTGTCAAAGATTGGAATGTGGTTAAAAATTGGAAGTTTCTGCTGGTGGGTCTGGCTGTCGTTGCACTAAATGTATTGACCCAGATGGCTATGTTTACCCTGCCAAATTTTGATGGGAATAACCTTCTGATTGCTGCTGCCTTCTTGTTGGTTGCTGTAGTGCTTGGTCTTATCTTGACTGGTAAATTAGGTCTATGGAAAGGTGAGCAGAAGTGGGGGATGGGTGCGAATGTTGGTTTTGTAGCCCTTGCCTTTATCGTTATGTTTGGTCTGAAAATAATTGGTGGGCAATTAATTGCGCTGGAAGAAGGATATGGTCAGACGACTGCCAATCAGGAAATTATCAATAATTCAGGCTTGCCGACTCTAGTTTTGTTTCTCTTTACAGTTTTCTTTGCTCCAGTTTTAGAGGAACTGCTTTTCAGAGGGATTCTTATGGGGAAAGTCTTTGGTAAGGATTCGATTGTGGGATTATTGCTATCGAGTTTTCTGTTTGGACTTATTCACAATCCTACTAATATCGGATCTTGGGTTGTCTACGGGGGTATGGGCCTGGTCCTAGGTCTAGCCTATCGTATTTCTGGCAAATATACTAATGCACTTATTCTACACAGTCTGAATAATCTTCTCGGATTTTTGTTGATGTTACTAATGCAGAGTCTGGGCTTGATATAGGAGGATAGGATGGAATTATTTTTATGGATTCTAGTAGGATTTCTATTTTTCAATTCTCTATTAGATAGGAAAAAAGTGAAACAGTTGCAAGCTAGGGTAAAAAAGTTGCAGAAAACTACAAAAGGAGAAAATCAGATGTCAGTTTTATTGAAAGAATTGGTCGGAAGTAAGGCTAAAATCCGCTTTGATGAGGAATTTTCAATTGCTTATGAATACAACATTTTGGCAGTTGATGAGGAATGGGTTAAAATTTCCCGTGAATTAGCGAATGGGGAGCTTGAAACCAAGTTGGTACGAGTCGATAATATTATTGACTTGAGCTTTTAGGGAGGGACTATGTTAAAATTTATCAAACACGCCGCATTGATATTCCTATACTTTGTTGCCTATCAAATTGCTTCAGGTTTTCTAATGGTAGGGCCAACCTTACAAATGATTCCTGACATACCTGCCCAGTTGATGGACAGTACAATTTGGATTTGTGCGATAATTGGTCTTGTTCTCTCCATTGCACTCATTATTCTGTTATGGAAATATGTTTATCCACGTCATTCTGTTGACTATCGTGTGACAGCTTTATGGTTCCATAAGATTCAATGGCCGATATTGCTATATATTGCATTTTTTATCTTCCAATTTATTGTACCGGTCCCAGAAAGTGAAAACCAAAAGCTTGTGATCGAATTCGTATCAGCTTATCCCTTGATTGCATTTAGCTCAGTAGTGGTTTTTGCTCCAATTTTGGAAGAATTGATTTTCCGTGGATTTTTTGCGACCTATTTCTTCCCTAAAATGGCAGATATGAAGGCTGTTGGAATCTATCTACTTGTAACGGGGTCTTTATTTAGTCTGGTCCATATGCCAGCAACCCTTTCCCAATTTTTGATTTATTTCACGATGGGACTCAATCTAGGATGGCTTTATCTGATCAAACGCGATATTCGTTATCCGATTGCGCTACATATGCTTAACAATGGTATTTCTTATTTGATGATTGTATTTTTAGTATAAAAAATAAGCAGCTCGAATTGAACTGCTTTTTTTGATTACAAACCGTAAAGATAATCATCATCCTGCATAGCTTCCACTTCACCAAGAAGATAGCCGTTACCGACTTGGGAGAAGAAGTCGTGGTTAGATGTACCAGTTGAAATACCGTTCATGATGATTGGGTTGACATCATCCGCTGAGTCAGGGAAGAGTGGGTCCTGTCCCAAGTTCATGAGGGCTTTATTGGCATTGTAACGAAGGAAGGTCAAGACTTCCTCAGTCCAGCCAACTGCATCATAGAGGGAGCGTGTGTAGCCTTCTTCATTTTCATAAAGTTGGTAGAGCAGGTCGTACATCCAGTCGCGAAGCTTATCTTGTTCTTCCTCGGACAATTCATTGAAACCAAGTTGGAACTTGTAGCCGATATAGGTACCGTGCACAGACTCGTCACGGATGATTAGCTTGATAATTTCCGCAACGTTGGCCAGCTTGTTGTTACCAAGATAGTAGAGTGGCGTAAAGAAACCAGAGTAGAAGAGGAAGGTTTCTAGGAAAACGCTGGCTACTTTCTTTTCAAGTGGTGTACCTGTTTCGTAGATTTCGTTGATAATCTTTGCCTTGCGTTGTAAGTATTCGTTGCTGTTGGTCCATTCAAAGATGTCTTCAATCTCAGACTTGGTGTTCAAGGTTGAGAAGATAGAAGAGTAAGACTTGGCGTGAACAGACTCCATGAATTGAATGTTGTTGTAAACAGCTTCTTCATGCGGTGTACGAATATCATTGCGAAGAGCTTGGACACCTGTTTCAGATTGAAGGGTATCCAAGAGGGTCAATCCCCCAAAGATCTTACCAACCAGGTCTTTTTCTTCAGCAGTAAGTTTACGCCAGTCATCCAAGTCGTTTGATAATGGGATACGTGTATCGAGCCAGAATTGCTCGGTCAACTTTTCCCAAGTTGACTTGTCGATTACATCCTCAATGGCGTTCCAGTTTATGGCTTTGTAGTAGGTTTCCATCATATTCTCTTTCTTTTTCTTATACTTCAAATATTATATCACAAATAGATAGTAGCCTGTAAAAAAATCCCCTAAAAGGGATTTTTAATCGAGCGCTCATTAGTTACTTCATATCATGAACGACAGTGTCGTAAGGTAGCTAGCTAATCCGCTCATAGTGGTTAGCGTAGATTGGGTAGTTGGTTTTCCAACAGCTAATCTTGCTACGTTGAAATCGAGTTCGGGCTAAGGACTTGGCAAAAAAGATAAATCCCTTTGAGATGCAAGTCATCTCTGCGGAATTTCCTATTTTCTCATTTCCAACTTTCAACAGTCTCCCAGACTGTTGAAACGCCCTCACATCTTACGACACGCAGAAACTGAAGACGATATTTCTTCCGTTTCGGAGTTAGTGAGGTAGCTAGCTAATCCGCCGATAGCGGTTAGCGTAGATTAGCTAGTTGGTTTACCAACAGCTAATCTTGCTACGTCGAAATCGAGTTCGGGCTAAGGACTTGGCAAAAAAGATAAATCCCTACGAGATGTAAGACATCTCTATGGTATTTCCTATTTTCTCATTTCCAACTTTCAACAGTCTCCCAGACTGTTGAAACGCCCTCACATCTTACGACACGTAGAAACTGAAGACGATATTTCTTCAGTTTCGGAGTTAGTGAGGTAGCTAGCTAATCCGCCGATAGCGGTTAGCGTTGATTAGCTAGTTGATTTATCAACAGCTAATCTTGCTACGTTAGATCACACAACTTTCACATTGGTTTGCGCCGACTTCTTCGCCGTCATCGGTAAAGGTACGGATGTAGTAGATAGACTTGATACCTTTGTTGAAGGCGTAGTTACGAAGGATAGAGAGGTCACGTGTGGTTTGTTTGTTCTCTTTCTTCCATTCATAAAGAGCTTTAGGTAGTTCACTGCGTAGGAAAAGAGTGAGGGATAAACCTTGGTCGACGTGCTCTGTTGCAGCAGCGTAGACATCAATGACCTTACGCATATCCATATCGTAGGCAGACTTGTAGAATGGAATGGTTTCTGTTGCCAAGCCAGCTGCTGGATAGTAGATTTTACCGATTTTCTTTTCTTGACGTTCTTCAATCCGTTGTGTGATTGGGTGGATAGAAGCAGACACATCGTTGATGTAGCTGATAGAACCGTTTGGAGCAACAGCTAGTCGGTTTTGGTGGTAAAGACCATCTGCCATGACTTTTTCACGGAGGTCAGCCCAATCTTGTCCGCTTGGAATGAAAATCCCTTCAAAGAGTTCTTTGACACGGTCAGATTGTGGTTGGTAATCTCCAGTCACGTATTTATCGAAATAAGTGCCGTCTGCGTATTTTGATTTGTCAAAATTATGGAAAGTAGCCTTGCGTTCGCGGGCAATGTTGTTTGATTCTACCAAGGTCCAGTAGTTGAGGAGCATGAAGTAGATATTGGTAAATTCCACGGCTGTTTCTGAACCGTAGTCAATCAAGTTTTGTGCCAAGTATGAGTGGAGTCCCATGGCACCAAGACCGATTGAATGCGCCTGACTGTTTCCTGCTTCAATAGATGGTACAGCTGAAATGTGTGAATGATCTGTGACATAAGTCAAAGCGCGTGTCATTGTACGAACAGAACGTCCAAAATCAGGTGACTTCATCAGGTTGACGATATTGGTTGAACCGAGGTTACATGAAACGTCAGTACCCATGGTCAAGTATTCTTGCGAATCGTTTAGAACACTTGGTGTTTGAACTTGAAGGATTTCCGAACAGAGGTTTGACATGATAATCTTGCCGTCAACAGGGTTGCTACGGTTAGCTGTGTCGATGTTGATAACGTATGGATAGCCAGACTCTTGTTGGAGTTTAGAAATCTCTGTTTCTAGGTCGCGGGCCTTGATTTTTGTCTTACGAATGCGTGGGTTTGCCACCAACTCGTCGTATTTCTCAGTAATATCAAGGTAGCTGTAAGGCACACCGTATTCCAATTCAACGGAGTAAGGGCTGAAGAGGTACATATCTTCATTTTTACGTGCCAACTCATAGAATTTATCAGGAACAGTGATTCCAAGTGACAAGGTCTTCACACGCACTTTCTCGTCAGCATTTTCCTTCTTAGTCGAAAGAAAGGCGATAATGTCTGGGTGGAAAACATCCAGATACACTACCCCAGCACCTTGGCGTTGGCCAAGTTGGTTAGAGTAAGAGAAGCTATCCTCGAAAAGTTTCATGACAGGAACAACCCCAGAAGCAGCTCCCTCGTAGCCCTTGATTGGAGCCCCTGCCTCACGCAAGTTGCTGAGGGAGATACCAACACCACCACCGATACGGGACAATTGCAGAGCAGAGTTGATGGAACGTCCGATGGAGTTCATATCGTCTGTGACTTGGATGAGGAAGCAAGATACCAACTCACCACGACGGGCACGGCCTGCGTTGAGGAAAGAAGGTGTAGCTGGTTGGTAACGCAAATGAATCATTTCGTTAGCCAAGTTGAGTGCCAACTCTTCATTTCCTTCTGCAAAATACAAGGCGTTGAAGAGAACGCGGTCTTCCATGCTCTCCAAATAGTAGGCGCCATCATTTGTTTTGAGGGCATACTGATTGTAGAACTTGTAAGCTGCCATGAAAGATTTGAAGCGGAAATTTTGGTCTTTCAAGAATTGATCAATTTTGATGATAAATTCTGGACTGTATTGGTCTAAAAACTCTTTTTCAAGGTAATTTTCTTCTAATAGATAAGCAATCTTGTCTAAAATACTATCAAATTGCTTGGTATTTGGGAGGACGTTTTCTTTAAAGAAGGCCTTAACAGCTTCTTGGTCCTTGTGGAGTGGAATTTGTCCGTTGACAGGACGGTTGATTTCGTTATTTAAACGGAAGTAGGACACATCGCCTAATTCTTTCAAACTCATAATCGCAATCTCTTTCTATATAACAGGGTTAGACTAGGGCTTTTAATTTAGTAGGTTGGAAGCCTGAGAAAACATCATTTTCAGTTTCGATAACAGGTGCAGCTGAGAAGCCGAGACCTTTTACGTGATCGATAAATTCAGGCTGTTCATCTAGATTGATTTCTTTATAATCTACACTATGTTGGTCCAAGAATTTCTTGGTCATTTTACACTGTACACAATCATTTTTTGAATAGATCGTTACCATTCAATTTCTCCTTTGTCCATAAGGGATTAATAAAAAATCCCAATTTTGTTACCAATCTAGGATACAAGATTTTAAGGTTAAAGTCAAGAAGGAAGTTTATTTAAAATCACAAAATATAGTGCACAATATTTTCATAAAACACCATATATTGTACCTCCGCTCATTGCTGCTAAGTCGAAAAATAGCGTTTACATAGCTGTTTCTATTTAGTTTGAGAACCCTAACAATCTCTCGGTAAAATATAAATTAGCTTTTTTGTAAATGTCATAATATTTTGAAGGAAACATACGGTGTCACAAAATATAACATTTATAGTTATACATGTATTGAATATATATTACCTTTTGTACTATACTATTCAATAATGCTGAAAGAGGTTATAAAATATGGAAAAATTACATAGAAAAAGCTTGTTTCATAAAGGGAAAGAATATGCATATTATGCATTGGATTCGATTTCAACGGAAGAAAAAGTGGATATTCATTCACTTCCCTATACTATTCGTATTTTATTAGAAAGTCTTTTAAGAAAAGCAGATGGCGTAGACGTTACAAAAAATCACATAATGGAGTTGCTTCATTATCAGGCGGCATCTCCTAAAGGAGAAATCCCCTTTAAACCTAGTCGTGTTATTTTGCAAGATTTTACAGGTGTTCCTGTTGTGGTAGATTTAGCCTCCATGCGTGATGCGGTGGTGAAAGCAGGTGGAAACCCTGAATTGATTAACCCAGAAATTCCAGTGGATTTAGTCATCGACCACTCTGTTCAAGTTGATTTTTTTGGGACTGAAGATGCTCTGGAGAAAAATATTGACTTAGAGTTCGAGAGAAATAATGAACGCTATGAATTTCTGAAATGGGCAGAGAATTCCTTTGAAAATTATCGTGCTGTGCCTCCAGCGACAGGAATTATCCATCAGGTAAACATTGAATTTCTAAGCGATGTTATTATCAACAAGGATGGTTTGCTTTATCCAGATTCTATGTTTGGTACAGACAGTCATACGACCATGATTAATGGTATTGGTGTACTTGGTTGGGGTGTGGGTGGTATTGAGGCGGAAGCTGCAATGTTGGGTGAAGCATCTTATTTTCCTATCCCTGAGGTGATTGGTGTTCGCCTAGCAGGGCAATTGCCTAAGGTTGCTACTGCAACGGATTTGGCTCTTAAGGTCACTCAACTTCTACGTCAGGAAAATGTAGTTGGGAAGTTTGTCGAATTCTTTGGACCAGGTTTATCTTCTCTCACATTAGCGGATCGAGCAACTGTTTCCAATATGGCTCCAGAATACGGTGCGACTTGTGGCTATTTCCCGATTGATGGAGAAACTTTACATTATATGAGATTGACCAACCGTTCGGAGGAGCACGTGGAGTTGACAGAAGCCTATGCTAAGGCTAATTATTTATTCTATGATGCTGAACGTTTTCCGTCTTATAGCAAGGTTTTAGAATTGGATTTATCGACAGTAGTTCCATCTATTTCTGGTCCTAAAAGACCACAGGATTTGATCGAATTAACAGATGCAAAAGCAGAGTTTCAGGCTAGTTTAATACGTGAAGTAGGTGTGCGTGGATTTGGTTTGGAGGAGGCAGAGTTAGATAAAACAGCCATGGTTAAGTACGTTGAAGGAGAGGAGCAAATTCAAACAGGTCATGTTGCTATTGCGGCGATTACCTCATGTACAAATACATCCAATCCGTATGTCCTTTTGGCGGCAGGATTACTGGCAAAAAATGCGGTAGAAAAAGGTCTGGCAGTTTCTAAGACGGTCAAGACGTCATTGGCACCAGGCTCAAAAGTAGTGACTGGCTATTTGAAAAAATCAGGTTTGCAGACCTATCTAGATGCCTTAGGGTTCAATTTGGTTGGTTATGGTTGTACAACTTGTATCGGTAATTCAGGTGATCTGCGTCCCGAAGTAGCGGAGGCGATTAAGGAAGAAGATTTATTGGTTTCTGCGGTATTATCTGGAAATCGTAACTTTGAAGGACGGATTAATCCATTGGTAAAAGCTAATTTCTTAGCGAGCCCTCCGCTAGTAGTTGCCTATGCTATTGCGGGAAATATGAATGTAGATTTAACAAGGGAACCGCTGGGGTATGATGAGAAGCAACAAGCTGTCTACCTTGCGGACATCATGCCAAGTCGTGAGGAGGTAGATGACTACATTGAGCGTTATGTGACTCGTGACCTTTATAAGGAAGAATACCAACAGGTATTTACAGATAGTCAGGCTTGGAATGCGATTGAAACAAAGACAGATAAGAATTACAATTGGAATTCATCTTCTACCTATATTCAAAATCCGCCCTATTTTGAAAATATGCAGGCAGATTTATCCATAAAACCACTGGAAAATTTATCTGTTTTGGCTAAATTTGGCGATTCTGTAACGACAGATCATATTTCCCCGGCAGGGAATATTGCGCGATTGAGTCCAGCCGCTCGTTATCTTGAAGAGAATGGCATTGTTTATAAGGATTTCAATTCTTATGGAAGTCGTCGTGGCAATCATGAGGTCATGATGCGTGGGACTTTTGCAAATATTCGGATTAAAAATGAATTGGCAGATGGAAAAATTGGTGGTTGGACCAAATACAAAGGGGACATTTTACCAATTTATGATGCGGCTATGAGATATAAGGAAGCTGGTGTCGGTAGTATTGTTATTGCTGGTAAAGACTATGGGATGGGGTCAAGCCGTGATTGGGCAGCCAAAGGTTCAAGTTTACTTGGTGTGAAGGCTGTTCTTGCTGAGTCATTTGAGCGGATTCACCGTTCAAACTTAGTGATGATGGGTGTTCTTCCTTTACAATTTTTAGAAGGTCAGTCGGCAGAAAGTCTTGGCTTGACTGGACATGAGAGCTATACAATCGACTTGCCAGAAGATGTCGGTGTTGGTCAAATTGTAACAGTCCATGCGCAAACAGACGATGTTACAAAGGAGTTTCAAGCTCTGGTGCGGTTTGATGCGGAGGCGGATATTCGTTATTATCGCCACGGAGGTATTTTACCTATGGTAGTAAGAAAGAAATTAGGAGGAAAGGTATGACAGAAACGAATGGGTTAAAAGATGCGATTGCCTGTGATACGCGAATCAGTGCAATTGAAAATGACCGCTTGTCCTATGCAGGATATGACATTGCTGAATTGATGGAGAATAACGCTTCTTTTGAGGAAGTCATCTATCTTCTGTGGAACCTGCATTTGCCAACTCAGATTGAATTAAATTATTTTGAGAAAAGCCTGCGAAAAGAATATGCGATTTCAGATGCGGTAGAGCAATGTATTCTGATTCAATCGCGGCGACATTTGCATCCTATGAGCGTATTGCGTTCGACAGTATCTCTCCTTGGAGTATATAATGTACACGCTGAGGAGAATTCGTTAGAAGCTTTGTATGAACAATCTATTCAGATTATGGCCAAGGTTCCGACGATTATTGCAACATTTGCTCGTTTGAGACGCGGATTGGTTCCGATTGAACCGAGAGCGGATTTAGGTTTTGCGGCAAATTTCCTATATATGTTGAATGGAGAAAATCCGACCGAGTTGCAAGTTAAGGCCTTCAATAAGGCATTGGTTCTCCATGCAGACCATGAGTTAAACGCCTCGACTTTTGCCGCTCGTGTGACAGCTTCTACCTTGACAGACTTGTATTCTTGCGTGACGACTGCCATTGGAACCTTAAAAGGTTCCTTGCATGGCGGAGCAAATGAACGGGTGTTTGATATGCTTCTGGCCATTCGAGAATACGGAGATACCGAAGGTTACCTGCAGAAAAAACTGGATTCAAATGAAAAAATTATGGGCTTTGGTCACCGGGTCTATAAAACAGTTGATCCTCGCCAGCAATATTTAAAGGAAATGGCGCGTGATTTGACAGCAGGGACAGAAAATGAAGTTTTTTACACGCTATCGGAAGAGGTTGAGCATTTTATCAAGCATAAGAAGGGCCTGATTCCCAATGTAGATTTTTACTCAGCAACTGTTTATTATGTCCTTGGAATTGACAGTGATATTTTTACATTGATTTTTGCAATGAGCCGTATGGCGGGGTGGATTGCACATGTCCAGGAACAACGGAAAAATAATAAATTGATTCGTCCGCGCTCTTCCTACTTAGGTGGTAGGAATTTGGTTTACATCCCGATTGGAAAGAGGTAAATATGGCAGAAAAGATAGTGATGAGAGATGGAAAACTCACAGTCCCTAATCATCCGATTATTCCCTATATCGAGGGGGATGGTATTGGGCAAGATATTTGGCCAGCGGCTCAAAAAGTCATTGATGCTGCAATTGTAAAGGCTTATAATGGTCAGCGTTCTATTCAATGGATGGAAGTCTTGGCAGGTGAAACGGCGCTAGAGTTGACAGGGACATCTTTACCGGTTGAGACCTTGGAGACGATTAGGGAGCATTTGCTAGCCATTAAAGGACCTTTGGGGACACCGGTTGGTAAAGGACATCGTTCCCTTAATGTTGCCCTTCGTCAAGAGTTGGATCTGTTTGCTTGTGTCCGACCTATTCGCTATTTTAAGGGTGTTCCGAGTCCCTTGAAAAATCCAGAAAAGACCGATATTACTATTTTTCGTGAAAATACAGAGGATATCTATGCGGGGATTGAATGGGAGGCTGGTTCAGATGAAGTTGCCAAAGTCATTTCTTTTCTGCAAGAAGAAATGGGAGTGGTAAATATTCGTTTTCCAGAATCTTCAAGTATTGGTATCAAACCCATCTCGGTAGAGGGAAGTAAACGACTGATCCGCTCTGCGATTGATTATGCTTTGAAGTATGGGCTTAGAACAGTTACTCTCGTTCATAAAGGAAATATCCAAAAATTTACAGAGGGTGGTTTCCGAAAATGGGGGTATGAACTAGCTCAAGAAGAGTACAGTCAGCAAGTAGCAGATGGGACGCTCCTTGTAAATGACATAATTGCGGACAACTTTTTGCAACAAATCTTATTAGCACCAGAAAAATTTGATGTTGTGGCCTTGACCAACCTAAATGGAGATTATGCTTCAGATGCCTTGGCTGCTCAAGTCGGTGGTATTGGTATTTCTCCTGGGGCAAATATCAACTATCAAACTGGGCATGCTGTTTTTGAAGCCACTCATGGAACAGCTCCAGATATTGCTGGAAAAAATGTAGCCAATCCTTGTTCGCTCCTCCTTTCTGCCTGCATGATGCTGGAGTATATGGGTTGGATAGAAGCGAGTTGCTTGATTATTTCGGCTTTAGAAGTTGCTTTTGATAATGGACAGGTGACAGCAGATTTTGCAAAAATGCTAGGAAAAACAGGACTGTCAACCAGTCAATTTGCAGACTTGTTGACTCAGCTTATCGAGAGATAAATCAAGCCAAATAAGGATTTTTCTGCAGCTCAAATTTGAAAGAAAAGCAAAAAATTCTTGAAAATGATTTCAAAAAGTGGTATAATGCTTTTTGTAAGGGTTATCACAAATAACTCACAATTTTGTAAAAATAAAGGAGAATCCAAATATGGCTTCAAAAGACTTCCACATTGTGGCAGAAACAGGTATCCACGCACGTCCAGCAACTTTGCTTGTTCAAACTGCTAGCAAGTTTGCTTCAGACATCACATTGAACTACAAAGATAAATCAGTTAACCTTAAATCTATCATGGGTGTTATGAGTCTTGGTGTTGGCCAAGGTGCTGACGTAACTATCTCAGCTGAAGGTGCTGATGCTGACGACGCAATCGCAGCTATCACTGAAACAATGGAAAAAGAAGGATTGGCATAAGAAGATGACAGAAATGCTTAAAGGAATTGCAGCGTCTGACGGTGTTGCCGTTGCTAAGGCATATCTACTCGTTCAGCCAGATTTGTCCTTCGAAACTGTTACAGTAGAAGACACAAATGCAGAAGAAGCTCGTTTGGATGCAGCTCTTGCAGCATCTCAAAACGAGCTTTCTCTTATTCGTGAGAACGCAGTAGCTAGCCTTGGTGAAGAAGCCGCAGCCGTGTTTGATGCACACTTGATGGTTCTTGCTGACCCAGAAATGATTGGTCAAATTAAGGAAACGATTCGTGCTAAGAAGACAAATGCTGAGACTGGTTTGAAAGAAGTTACGGATATGTTCATCGCAATCTTTGAAGGTATGGAAGATAACCCATACATGCAAGAGCGTGCAGCAGATATCCGTGACGTTGCAAAACGTGTGTTGGCACACTTGCTAGGTGTTCGTTTACCAAACCCAGCGACAATTGACGAAGAATCAATCGTTATCGCACATGACTTGACTCCATCAGATACAGCGCAATTAAACAAACAATTTGTTAAAGCTTTTGTAACAAATATCGGTGGTCGTACAAGTCACTCAGCTATCATGGCTCGTACTCTCGAAATTGCTGCTGTATTGGGTACAAATAACATTACTGAAATCGTTAAAGATGGCGATGTACTCGCTGTTAACGGTATCACAGGTGATGTGATTATCAACCCAACTGAAGAACAAATTGCAGAATTTAAAGCGGCTGGTGAAGCTTATGCTAAACAAAAAGCTGAGTGGGCACTTTTGAAAGATGCTCAAACAGTTACAGCTGACGGCAAACACTTTGAATTGGCAGCAAACATCGGTACACCAAAAGACGTTGAAGGTGTAAATGATAACGGTGCAGAAGCTGTCGGTCTTTACCGTACTGAGTTCTTATACATGGACTCACAAGACTTCCCAACTGAAGATGAGCAATACGAAGCTTACAAGGCTGTTCTTGAAGGAATGAACGGCAAGCCAGTTGTGGTTCGTACAATGGATATCGGTGGTGATAAGGAACTTCCTTACTTCGACCTTCCACATGAAATGAACCCATTCCTTGGATTCCGTGCCCTTCGTATCTCTATCTCTGAGACTGGTAACCAAATGTTCCGTACTCAGTTGCGTGCCCTTCTTCGTTCATCAGTTCATGGTAAACTTCGTATCATGTTCCCAATGGTTGCTTTGTTGACAGAATTCCGTGCAGCAAAAGCAATTCTTGAAGAAGAAAAAGCAAACTTGTTGGCAGAAGGTGTAGCAGTTGCAGATGATATCCAAGTTGGTATCATGATTGAAATCCCTGCTGCAGCAATGCTTGCAGACCAATTTGCCAAAGAAGTTGACTTCTTCTCAATCGGTACGAACGACTTGATCCAATATACAATGGCTGCAGACCGTATGAACGAGCAAGTTTCATACCTCTACCAACCATACAACCCATCAATCCTTCGCTTGATCAACAACGTTATCAAGGCTGCGCATGCAGAAGGCAAATGGGCTGGTATGTGTGGTGAGATGGCTGGTGACCAACAAGCTGTTCCACTTCTTGTAGGTATGGGCTTGGATGAGTTCTCTATGAGTGCAACATCTGTACTTCGTACACGTAGCCTTATGAAGAAACTTGATACAGCTAAGATGGAAGAATATGCTCACCGTGCCTTGACAGAATGTGCAACGGCAGAAGAAGTTCTTGAACTTCAAAAAGAGTATGTTGATTTCAACTAATAGATAAAAAGGGAAAACAGGGGTAGAAATATCCTTGTTTTTTCACAACTTTTTGACAAGAGAGGACAGTACATACTAACTGATATAGCATATTTATACTCAATGAAAATCAAAATCAGACTAGGCGACGCAGATGCAGATAGAACTGAAGTTCATCAAATCAAGTCAACAACGTCTGATTTTGGTTTTCGAAGAGTATTACTGGTAGATGTGACTGAGTCTGTTGTTTAGCCTTGGCTATTGTGGGGTCATTTATAAGAAACGGATTTCTTGTATCTACTTTCTTCATTGAAAAAATAGAATGGTATGCTATAATATAACTAGAAACTTTTCCGAATAAATAGATAGGGAGTATTTCTCTATTACTTTATTTGGAGGATAGAGATGACAAAACGCCGACAGGCAGTCAGTCCAATGGCTGATATTATTGCAAAAAAGATTTTCAATGACCACGAAATCACCATTGATTTCATCAATACTTTTCTAGGTTTTCGCCCCAAGTCTGTTCAGATTTTGAATGGAACCATTGCGGATGTGAAAAAAGAAAGGACTAGTCACTTTAGTACTACGGTGGATATTTTGGCTCGTATGGATGATGGGACGCAAGTTATCATCGAGATACAGGTTGCCTATCAAAACAGTTTTATCAAGCGCTTATGGACCTATTCCTGCCAACATTTGGTCAAGGATTTGCCCAATGTTCGTGACAAGGTCACGCAGACACATGATATGTATGATAAAATCTCACCGATTTATTCGATTGCCTTAGTAGCTAGTAAGTATTTTGATGATGACCAGCCGATTCACAGTTTTGTACTGACTGAAAAAGATGGGGGTCAAGTCTTGGAATTGCCATTTGGCGAACATGAAGAATTGAGAAAACCATTTGAAATGGTCATTATTGAACTGAAAAAATTCCGCAAGGGTCAGCTAGAGAAAAATCAGCGCCAATGGATAGAATTTTTCGCCAA
>NZ_JAOTGJ010000008.1:0-70461 GCF_044427225.1 Streptococcus sp. 2022WUSS037
TCCACTTACGAGGATGATCAATGATAGGAATCATCGTGGCTTCCTCTATGAGATTCTGAAGAGGAATTCCACTATAACCACGGTCCGCCATCAGATATTCCGCTCTCTCCATGGTCGTTTGACGCATGTTTCGAATCAACCTTTTGGCAACGGTAGGTTCCCCCTCTGAGGCCGTCGTCACTTCCCAAACAACAGGCAGTTCATAAGTCGCATCAACCACAAGATGACAACGATAGCCATAGTGTTTCTCCATAGAGACCGTTCCATTTTTATGATGCCGTTTTTTTATAGCCATATCGGCATCACAGTCAGAGCGTCTATCCTTTCTTTGTTTCTTACCATAAGGACTGGCATAGCTATCAATGAACTTACCATCTAAGGCCAAGTTAACACCGAAATTGGGAAGAAGGTTGTATAGTTCAGATATACCAGATGAAACCCATTCTTCAATATCTGGACAAACCTCTTCCAAGTCTTGGATGAAACGGGAGTAAGCAGATTTTGAGGGGGCATGGACCAGTTTTATCGTCCCGTTTTTTAAGTTAACCCCGTGGGTTTCAAAGCCACAGATTTGACGTAGTTGACTGTTCATGTTTAACTGACGAATCAACTGTTGATCCGTTTCCAGTTGAAGAACTATTTTAGCAATATAGGCAATGAAGTAGGACTGGATGCTGTAATCTTTACGACCATGTTTTCGTTTGGATTCTAACTTGTCAAAGAGATCCGTTTCCGGAAGACCATCTAGTACCATCAAAATTTTTTCCAAATCACCTAGTTCCTGATCCTCAAAAAGGTTAAGCTGTGTTATAATTTTCATAGTGAGACCTCGTTAATAGGGATTTTTGACTTAAAACTATTATAACGCTTTGACGTTTCATTGAGGCTCACAAAGGGGAAAAATCGCTACTTACCGTGGCGATTTTTCTTTTTGAAAGTTTGAAAAGCTATGATGGGTAGGGCATAACCAACTACGGGAATGATTCTTATCGTTTTTCTGTAAAAAAATACCTGCAGAGCTCAGCGCTACAGGTATTTTTTTACTATACTTGTTCTTCTAAACTTGGAAGGGAAATGGTCCGTTTGACCCCATCCTTATCTACAAGTCGAACAACTTTGCTTGTTGCATCATATTCGAAAGCTTCAAAAGAAACTTTGTAACGGTCTGAGAGCGTGACCAGACTTTGTTCAAAGGTTTTGAAGTCCATGCCAAACTCTTCTGCTCTTCGTTTTAATTCTTCTGTAAACTCGTCAATTTCCTCAGTTTCTTCAGAAATGATTTCTTCTTCACTTTCTTCCGTCTCTGTTTCTTCTGTTGATTCAGATGGTGTACTTGGTGTAAATACTCCCCAGCCATCGTCTGAAACTGGGCGTTCTTGTGGATTAGTCATGTAGTATTTAACCGTTGCTAGGAAATCTTCTAGACTATACCCTTCAGGACTTCTTGCACTGCCTTGGTCAAACCATTTAAAGGATACATAGTGATAGTGATCTTGATGCGGAATCACTAGAGTCCCGTTGCGTACTTCGGTCGCATAGCCAGCATTGTAGGTCAGTGCTTCGAAAGGAACGACTTTCTTCGCTTCAACTCGGTTGTAAATTTCCTCTGCTGTTTCTTTGGCAACTTGTGGCTGTTCTGGCGTTGTTGTCTCGCCTGCACTTGTTCCTGTTTCAGTTGGTGCAGGTGTTGACGGTGAACTAGAATTAGATTTCTCACGTTGAGCTACCATAGCCTCTGCTGGGATCAGCTCGCTTAAGTAATTCAAATCACTCTTGTTAATCCGACGGTAACCATCTGTAATCACACGTGGGATGCGATAGTTATCCGTACCTATTTTCACTTTTGGATCTAATAGGTCTGCCGGGTCAAAAATATAGCCGTCTTTCGTTGTATATTTTCCTGCTACCTTAGCTTCTGCCAATTCTTCTGCCGAGTGAACAATTTGCCAATTTTTCAAACCTGCACGTTTCTCAATTGGTGTGACATTTTTCGCCAATTCTTCAGCGTCTCGTTTATCAAGAAGAGTTTGTACAGCTTCCAATTCTTCTTTAGATAAATCTTTCTTGGAAATTGAACGCAGAGAACCACCTGTCGCTCTTGGTAGACTGAATGCTTGACTAAAGACAAAACTTGCTGGATCTAGTACGTCTTCCGCCGAGAAGATATAGCCGTCATTTGTTGCAAATTTCCCTTTTGCACGTGCATCCATGACTTCTTCTGCGGTGTGAATGATTTGCCAATTTTTCAAGCCTAAGCGGTTTGCTTTAGGTGTTGCATTTAGAATTGGGGGAACAAGATCCGTTGCTTCTCCATCACCATGTCCACTTGTAGTCCAAGCAGATGGACGAATTTCAGGATGTTGCATGATATAACGGATCGTTGCAATTTGTTCCTTACTCAACCATGTGTAAGGTAGGACGTGGATGTGATCAATGTGTGGAATAATAAAGGATTGTCCAGTATCATAGGTCGCATTCGCTCCCTTCATCGGAATTTGATCCATACCGACCAACATGGCTGGCGTAAGATCTCCTTCTGCAAGCGGTGCAATATCAAAGATATACTGCTTATCTTTTTCTGCCAAGGTCAACTCAGCAAAAGAGATTTTCATCAAATCTAGTTCGTCACGACCATACGTATAAGTTTTTCCACCTACTTCCATTTCATAAACAACTTTTCCAGCCAACTTACGTTTAGCCGTTACTTGTTTGTATTCAAATGCAGGGCGATTTTCTTCTTGAATTGGTTTTACAGGTTTTGAATCATTCCCTTGACTTGGTGTTGTGGGTTTAGCATCGTTTCCTACTTGTTCAGATGTTTTCGGTGGCACTTGTTTGCCCGCCTTCTCATTAACCCATTCCTCTACTTGCTTGATTTCAAAATCTTCGAGTTCGCCAAAACCAACATAATGGAAATGATCTCCATGACTAGCTATCAACCCTTGATCATCAACTGAGGTAATAGAGGATTTGCTAAAGATGTATCCATCACTTGTAAAATATGCCTTACCATCTAACCCTTTTCCATAAGCAGGAATTTGACGTCCCATATAGGAAACTACTTTCCCTGTTGACCGCTTCGGTTGTGTTGGTAATACTGGTTGTGCAGGCGATACCGGTTGCGTTGTAACCGTGCCGATTGGTGTTACTGGACGATTTGGTTGTGTCGGTGTGTGTTGGGAGTGACTTGCTTGTACACCAGAAGAAACACCTGCTCCATTTACACCAATCATTCGAGAAATCTTCTCCTCTAAAGGAGACATCTGGCTGTATGGGATAAAGTGGTAATGGTCGCCGTGTGGAACGATGACACCTGCTGCGGTTTTCTTCGTAATCGTTCTTGGGTCAAATACCAATCCATCCGCTTCTACATGGCGTTGAGATAGCGGCGTTGCATCCAATTGAGCCAATAAACTAGCCAAATCCTGACCTTGCCCCGCACTAATTGTTGTCTGTTGAGCTCTATTGTTTCTATCGCCATATTGACTACCACTAGCCGAGCTCACACTTCCTTTTTGATTCCAGTAATCTTGAGCAGCCTTCAATTCGGCAGCTGATAAATCTTTTTTAGGAATAAAGTGGAAATGGTCGCCGTGCGGAACGATAAAACCATCTCCCGTGTCTTCAATAACATCTGTCGGATTAAAGACATAGCCATCGTCTGTTCTGTAGCGGCCGTCTTTACTATTTCCTGCTGCCTGATTCTTACTGTCAGCAGAAGAGATTCCTTTTTGCCGCTCCACTTCCTCTTTGCTACGAACATTTTTACGTTTGCTAGGGTCTTTTAGATAGAGATAGTATTTCCCATCGACTTTTATGACGTAGCCATCCTGGACTTCATTGATGATGTGACTGTCTTGTAAAACATAGTTCGGGTCCTTCATGACCAATTCTTCACTAAAAATTGCATCGAAGGGAACTTTTCCATTATAATAATGAAAATGATCTCCGTGTGACGTCACATACCCCTGATCAGTAATCTTAACAACAATTTGTTCCGCATCGATATTTTCCTTGGCAGAAACCTGTTCAGGAGTCAATTGCTCCGCGACCCATGATTCTTCCTTTTGAATATCTTCAATATAAGACACTCGATTTTTTTGTTCTTCCATCGCTTGGAAACGTCCAAGCTGATAGCTACAGAGACTCATCCCCAAAACAAGGGCGGCTACGGAGCCAACAACTACTTTTTTCTTCATTTTTTCTCCTTTCGGTCGATAGAATTCGGCCTTTTATTTTAACTCTCGAGCTAATGTTTCTAAGACTTGCTCTAGATTTTCTAGATAGGTTAAATTATTTTCTGGATCTGCTTCAAGAGGATCCAACACTTTTAAGTCCACACCTGTCGAACTCGCCAATGCCTTGGCAAGCTTATCCGAGGCACCTTTTTCTGTAAAAATTGTTTGCACATTGTAGGTGTCAACAAATTCTTTAATTTCCGCCAACTGTCTAGGGCTTGGTTCCTCCTCTGAAACTCCTGCGATTCCCAACTGCTTCAACCCGAAGCGTTGCGCAGTGTAAGAGAAGGCTGTGTGTTGAGTGACAAATGTTTTTGATGTGGCTTTTGAAAAGATTGGGCTATACTTGTCTGCCAACTTTTGCGCCTTTTCCTCCAAGGTTGCAGCATTTTGACGATAATAATCCGCATTCTTAGGATCACTTTCTGCTAAAAGTTCACCGATCGCAACAGCTTCCTGACCAACTAAAACCGGATCCAACCATGTGTGAGGGTCATATAAACTAGCTTCATCAATCCCTTGACCAGCTTCCATGTCTTCTAAGCCTGGAACCTTTGTCAGCGGTAAATTAGTCGAAGCCTCCAAAACCTTGACAGATGAACCTTGCAAATTAGGTTCCAAACGTCCTGCCCAGGATTCCAAAATTCGCGAATGATAGATAAAAACATCTGCATCGTATATGGCCTTTATGTCCGCAGCCGATGGTTCATAAGAGTGTATGCCCTGTCTTGACCCAATCATTCGAACATCATTTTTGCTCCCAGACACTTCCTTAACCAGTGAATAAATTGGGTAAAATGAGGTGACTATTTTCATTCCTGGCTGTACTTGACTCGCTTCCTTCTGAGCCGAGCAAGCTGCTAAAACAAAACCGAATAAGGCAACAAAACAGCCCCTTATCACTTTCTTTAACATAACTACCTCCTTCATTAACCAGTTAACTATATCACAATAATATTAACCAGTCAAGTATTTTTTTTTAAAAGATGGGAGTGGGAAAGAACTCGACCAGTCTAAAAAGATGATTAAACAAAAAAACCCGACAAAGTCGAGTTTTACAATTTACATTATTATTTTACAGTTGCAGTGCTTGTGATCACTTCTACAGCTTTCTTCACAGCGATGTCGTGTTTAAGCATTTCTGGTGAAAGCAAGCTACGAACTTGTGCGACTTCCATGTTGTAAGTTGCTGCCAAGTCTTCGATTTCTTTGTTGATTTCTTCTTCAGTTGCTTCGAAACCTTCTGCTTTCGCTACTGCTTCAACAACCAAGTTTGTCTTAGTGCGTTTTTCAGCATCTGCTTCGTATTGTTTATGAAGGTCCTCACGAGTTGTACCAGTGATTTGGAAGTACATATCTGGTGAGATACCTTGTTGTTGCATACCACCCAAGAATTCGTTGATTGCACGGTGAACTTCTTCGTGGATCATTTCTTCTGGCAATTCAACGATTTCAGCGTTTTCTACAGCCAATTCAAGAGCTGCTGATTCAACTGCATCGTCAAAGGCAACTTCTTTTGCTGCTTCCAATTCTTTACGGTACTTCGCTTTCAACTCATCAAGTGTTTCTACTTCTTCGTCGATGTCTTTTGCCAATTCGTCATCCAAAGCTGGAACTTCTTTGGCTTTTACTTCGTGGATTTTTGTTACGAAGAGGGCTGGTTTACCAGCAAGGTCAGCTGCTTGATAGTCTTCTGGGAAAGTCACTTCAACGTTTACTTCTTCACCAGCTGCGTGGCCTACCAATTGTGCTTCGAAACCTGGGATGAATTGACCTGAACCAAGTCCAAGTGAGAAGTTCTCGCCTTTACCGCCGTCAAATTCAACACCGTCGATTGAACCTACAAAGTCGATAACAACTGTATCGCCTTCAGCTGCTGGGCCTTCTTTGATAACCAATTCAGCCAAGTTGTTGCGTGCAGCTTCGATTTTTGCATCTACTTCTTCGTCAGATACTTCTTTAGTTGCTTCTACTGAAACTACCAAGTTTTTGTAGTCACCCAATTTTACTTCAGGTTTTGTCACAACTTCAGCAGTGATGGTCCAGTCTTGGCCTTTTTCCATAGATACAACGTCGATTTTTGGTTGTGCAACCACTTCAAGACCAGCTTCTGCTACAGCTGCTTCATAGGCTGCTGGCAAGAGTGCATTTACTACATCTTGATAAAGTGCTTCTTCACCGAATTTTTGGTTGAAAACAGCACGTGGCAAGTGACCTTTACGGAAACCTGGAAGATTGATATCTTTCTTAACTTTGTTGAAAACGCGGTCCAATTCTGGTTTGATTGCATCTTGACCGATTGTGAAAGTCAAAACGCCGCGGTTTGTTTCTTTTGCTTCAAATGATACAGACATTCTGTCATTCTCCTTAAAATTTTATTGCATACTCTTCATTATACCACAAATGACAAGGATTTCAACGATTTTATAGCGGACTTTTGGGAAATGGCAGAGCTGGAAGCTAATCTTCTAATCTGGTTGTTGTCCATCATGGGCCAACCACTTGCAGTCAGTCAAGCTCATTTCGGAAAAGACCGCTTCAAAAGAAGAATCTTCTGGCGAGCAGGCATAGATGCCAAAATGGACACCATCTTTAGAGTTTTCAATGCAGAAATCGCTACCCCGTCGGCTCAAACGATAATAGGTTAACTATTACTCATTATTCAACTGACGAATCCAAGTAGCATAACCCCCTCGCTCCATCTCCTCTTCGGTAAATCGATACGGCGAATTGACAGATTTTAATAATCCATATCCGATAAACCTCATCAATATGAACGTTCCAATAAAGAATAGTATTATACCCCAAAAAATATCGGATTTTGTCAGCAATTGATGTGAAATCGTATAGTAAAACCAATAACTACCAATCGTTGCATGTCCAAATACTACTCCAATTTGACCCGGATTGTAGATACGACGAAGTTTTAACGGAGTAATCAAAACATGAACAACAATCTGACCAAATCCCATCAAAACCGGCCAAAATGCTAGCCAAATACTATTCGGAAATAAAATTGGCAATGTGTATGGAATCCAAATTAATGTATTCATGACCATAGCATTATTTGAATTTAAAGGATAAGCATCTATCGGACCTATGTCATTTTTTTGCATCAACATATTTGTAATTGCTGCTTCCCCACCTGGAAATCGATACTCTTCAAATTGATGAATAGTCAAAGCCAATAGATTTCCAATAGCTAGACGTTGAAGGATTGATATATCAGTCCAAAATACCCATAATGAAAGTCCTGAAATAAAAGCAATAATCAGTGCAATATAATCCCAATATTTACGTAAAAAACTCATAGAAAATTCCTCTTTATAAAATTTGTTTTTTCCAACATACTGTTGTATAGTGAAGATTATACATTAGAAAAATAAAAGTTCAACCAACAATATTCATCAAATTGTTGGATTTTGGAGGATAAATGAAGAATTTTTCAAAAAAATCAAATATAACTAGGCAATCTATTCTGACAGAATTTTTCAATGAAATCAAACAAAAAAGAGTCGAAAAAATCACCATTTCTCACCTGGCTCAAGTTACAAACTTAAACCGAAGCACAATATATCAATACTTCTTGGATACGTATGACATACTTGAGCAACTTGAAGACGACACAATATTTGCGATTCAAAATAAACTACTATCAACTCTACAGTCAAAAGAATATCAAGATATTGAACAATTTCTTCCAGTAGTCGAAGAATTTACAGAAAGAATTTATTATCTCAGTCAAACAAGTCAAGGCCATAACTTTAAAGCGAAACTCTTAGTAACTTTGGAACCATTCTTTATTCAATTACATCAGCTTCAAATTCAAGATAATAACATCAATTTTCAACTCTATATTGTTCAACATGCAATTTTTAATGCCATTAATTACTGGTACGAACATCCTGAAAAGGATCTATTGGATTACCTTAAACAGTTGCAACAACTGATTTTTATTCAATAATATGAAATTTTTGAATTACTTGTTTTGATCTGTCTATTCCAGGTATTTTATTATTCAAATTTTAATTAAAGTGAGTTTTTATACTATCTAGCTTCTTATTCTCTAAAAAGTTCATCATACAGTTAAAAGTATCCTCAGACACAAATCATTTCTAACTGTCTTGCCAAATTTTCCTGTTCTGCATTGACCACTTGGGACATATCAGTTGTCGCACCTGTCAAACCTTCGGAATTGTTAGACTCGATGAAACTATGCACAGCTTCTAGATAGTCGATGACCGCGACTGTGCGACCTGCATCTTTCACATCTTCTATAAAAGGCTTGTCCTTTCGGGAAATGGCAGAGCTGGAAGCTAATCTTCTAATCTGGTTGTTGTCCGTCATGGGCCTGCCACTTGCAGTCTGTCAAGGTCATTTCGGAAAAGACCGCTTCAAAAGAAGAATCTTCTGGCGAGCAGGCATAAATACCAAAATGGATTTTTCCACCGCCTTCATGTAGGTGACAAATCCGCATCTGCTCAAAATGAACACCGTCTCTGGAGTTTTCAATGCAGAAATCACTACCCCGTCGGCTCAAACGGTAATAGATTGACTTGACAGAAGCAGGTATTTCCTGAGTTGCCCAGTCTGAAAAGCCGTGATTGGTCACGACACTGCCTAAGTGCTGAAAGTCTTCATTTTCATACTCAATCGAGCCCTTAATCCAGTTTTCCGAATCCTGATAGACCACGACACCACACTGGTCAAAGCGGGTATGACTATTGGAAAAATCTGTCTTAACCGTAAAGGAAAAATACTCTTCCTCCGTATCCATCAAGAGCAGGGGAGCATTGTCATTGACAAAATGATAATAGGTCTTCTGCCACAAGTCCGTATGAGCTTGGGTTGTGATTCTGATTTCCTTATCTGAAATCTGGTAGTTTTCTGGCTCTCGCACCCAGTAAAAATTCTTGATATTCATTTGATTTCCTTTCACTTTTAGACTATTATACAGGCAAAAGAAAAAGAAGACAAGTAACTCTTTCAAGAGCAGGCTGGGGTGATTTTGGGGACTTTGCAGGCCTTGTATCATCAAGAGTAATAGGGACTATTCCTCCAAAAAGTCTATCAAGGCTGTTGAAAATACCTCTGCATTTTGGAAGATAGATCCGTGACCCGCATTTGGATAGATGATGAGTTGGCTGTTTTTGATTTTCTCATGCATGATATGAGAATTTTCAGTCGGAACTTGCATATCCTTGTCACCATTGACGATCAGCGTTGGTTGCGTGATAAAGGCCATATCTTCTTGAAGGTCTTTGCCCCACCGTTTGATTGCCTTCAGCTGTGTCAAAAATCCTGGGACATTCATGTCCTTGTCTGCATACTCAACTTTTCTTTCTCCCATACGACCCAAAACTTTTTCAGCTTCCAGTCGACCCGCTTCATCGTGGTTGTAGAAAATGTAGCGTTTGGGATCCACGCGCTCCAGACCTGCCTTCAGCATATAGCGAAAAGTTTTTCCTGTCACCTTATCGACTTCAACACCGCCACGAGGTCCTGTTCCTGCTAGAATCAAGCGGTTAACCATTTGACTATCAAGACGGACGATTTCTTGGGCAATAAAACCACCCATAGAAAGACCGAGCAGGTTGATTTTCGTATGCCCCAAGGCCTTGATAATAGCAACAGCCTGCTCTGCCATTCCTGGAATAGTAGAAGCTACCTTGCCTTGACTGGCTCCGACGCCAGGCAGGTCTAGGACGATAATGTGCTCTTTTTCAGCCAGTAAATCTAGCAATTTTGGATCCCAGTTGTCCAAGGTTGCGGCCAAATGGACCAACATGACCAAGGGCAGTTTGGACTTCCCCTTGCCTAGTTCACGGTAGGCAATCTGATTGCCAGCGACAGTAATATATTGATTTTTGGTTGTGATATAAGACATGACTTCTCCTATTTTTCAAAACTGAGGACAGTTTTTCCACGTGAGCGACCGTTTGCGACCTTGTCCAAGGCTGCGTTGACTTCTTCAAATGGATAAACGGTGTCGATAGACGGTTTGATTTCTAGCTTGCTGAAAATATCTGCCACTTCTTGCAACTGTTGCCCGTTGCTTTCTACGAAGATGAAATGGTAGTGCACGCCGTAGCTTGCCGCCATCTTGTCAAACTTGCGACCGACCAAACCAAGCAGGACTTGCTTCCATTTTGGTAGGTTCATACGTTTGGCAAATTCGCCATTTGGCATAGCACGGAGGGAAACCAACTGGCCACCTTTTTTCATAATCGACATTTGTTTTTCGGTTTCTGCACCGCCAAGCGTGTCCAGTACATAGTCGATTTGGGAGAGGGCTTTGGTGTAATCTTCTGTCTTGTAGTCGATAAACTGGTCAGCACCCAGTGCCAATACCCGCTCTGCATTTGCCCCGTCACCGTTGGTAATGACGGTCAAACCCTTGGCTTTAGCAATGGGAATAGCCATGCCGCCGACACCGCCTGTCCCGCCTGAGATGAAAATGGTCTTACCAGCCTCTGCACCCATGAGGTCCAGTGCCTGCATAATGGTCAGGGCAGTCAGGGGAACGGCCGCCGCTTCCACATCAGTCAGATAGGTAGGAACTTTAGCGAGGGCAGCAGCCTCTACCGCCACATACTCGGCAAAGGCACCGATGTTGTCGAGGGGAAGACGACCAAAGACACGGTCACCAGCTTCAAACTTGGTCACGCTTGAGCCGACTTCTGCAACCAAACCAACAACTTCATTACCCGCTGTTTGTGGTAATTTGTAAGGGACAATCATCTTGACATCTCCACGAGAAATCATGTTGTCTAGAGGATTGACACCTGCTGCGGTCACTTTGACAAGGACTTGATTGGGTTTGATTTGAGGTTTAGCAATGTCAGTTAGGTTAAGTACGATATTGTTTTTGTTATAAGATGTGTGTTGTGCTGCTTTCATGGTTTACTCCTTTTATTTTAAGACTTGTATCTGATACAAGTTAATGTTTATTCTTAGAAAATCTGACACTTGGTCAGATACGTTTTTGATTGGCTGATTGGTAGAGATTGGTAATGACATTATCCAAGGTTTCTTGCCCTAGTTCTTTTTCAAGTTGCTCTTCAACCTTAGAAAAAATAGGAGACATGGCACTCTCAATGTGCTTACCAACTGGACATGCCTGGTTAGCATTTTGGTGAATTTGGAAGAGATTAATATGTTCTACTTCCTGGGTGGCAAAATAGATTTCCAATAAGGTCATCTCTTTTGGCGACTTACTTAACTGGTATCCTGAACGCCCTTGTTGCGAAGTGATGAGTCCTGCATTTTTCAGAAGTGCAATCACCTTACGAATGTAACTAGCATTGGTGCCAACACTTTCTGCTAAGGCTTGCGAGCTGAGGACTTCCTTGCTCTCACTAATCATGGTAAGAATATGAAGGGCAACAGAAAATTTTGTATCCATCATAAGATATTCCTTTCTGTTCATGTATCAACTACAAGAACAAGTTTAACATAAAATGATCTCCCTGACAAGTCTTTTACTTCATTTTTTTCAGTTACATGATCAGGGAAATATTTACTGTTTACAGGTCCGTACGTTTGCTGATTTCTACAAAGGTTAAGGTTTTATCAATGCGATAAGCCTGCAAGGCAGAAACATATGAAACAAGTTTCATATTTAACTCAGTAGCAACAGTCCGATAAAACGCTTCTCTTGCTGCTTGATTCGCAAAACCAATCATGATAGAGGAATGAAGATGCTCTGATTTTGGATTGTCATGGGCAACATTCGGAGTGTCCCAGCTTGCTTTGTTCCAAGGCATATAGACTTGCGATCTCACTTCTGTAACACCTGCAACTTGTGAAAGTGTCGTCGCAAACTCATCATTGATAAAGTTTTTGAAGTCACCGCTTCCCACATCTTCTTTTCTACGCAAGTATAGAACATCACGCAAGGCTGTCTCTGAGTCGTCACTTGTTTGAAACCATCGTGAAGAATAGGGAAAGCCCATGTGCATAAGCGTTCTACGAAAGACATTGACTTCATCCTGAAATGCTAAGGCTGTTTGTTTTCTTCCCGCAACTGGTGCCAAAAGATTTTCAAAAGTCACTTCTGCGATACCATCAATGCGGCGATCTGGCGGAATCTGAGTATCCAATCCAGCTACCTCAGGCCAAAAACTATGCTGGGTTTCACTTAAATGTTGCTGACGGTATTCAAGTAACCCCGGTGACGAGGCAATGATCTGCGAATGAGGACCCGACCAATAATCCATTCCCTCTTGGCGTGGTTTATCTTCTCTCATCCAGAGTAAAATAGAAACTGAAAATCGTTTTTCATATTCTTTAGTCATTTGTATATCCCTTTTTTGAGTTGTATCAATTACAAGAACAAGTTTAGCATAAAGAAATCTACTTGGCAAGGAGTTTGTTCAAAAAAATCACAACCATCTGGCTGTGACTAATTTTTCCGTATCTGATCTTCCAGATAAGCCGCACGGGCTCCGCCAATCAATTTTGGACGGCTGGCAAGGGCTGTAACATGGGCCTGGCCGATCTCACGCAAGCTCGGTCTAATTGGCACTTGGACGTGCTTGATGTGCATACCAATCGCCGTATCACCGATGTCCACACCCGCCTGAGCGGTGATAAATTCCACTTCGACTGGATCCTTCATATACTTGAAGGCCGCCAACTGACCAGAGCCTCCTGCATGAAGGGTGGGCAATACATTGACCATTTCCAAATCTTTCTGAATAGCCAATTCCCGCTCCACTACCAAGGCACGATTGAGGTGCTCACAGCCTTGGACAGCTAGGTAAATTCCCTTGGGAGTTAAAATATCCAGAATGGTTTCGACAACGGCTTCACCAACTTCCAGACTGGAATTTTTGCCAATATGCCCACCATTGACCTCACTAGAAGACAAACCCAGTACAAAAATCTGACCCTTTTGAAGATTGCTGAGTTCTAAAACTTCTTCGACAACTTGCTTAGTTTGGTCTTTAATTTCCTTTAATGACATGATTTACTGCACCAATTCTTTCTATTGCCTGAGCCAAGATATAACCTAGTACCAAACCAACTGTGTTTTGCAGGGTATTGCTCATCAGACTTGTAACAGCGTCAGCTACATTATACATGAAACTAGATGCCACAAAATAGCCACCAATCATGGAAAGACTGGCAAGAGCAACTCCAATCAAACGTTTCTTACCCGTCCATCCTGCAAAATAACCCTGAGCACCGTGGAAAAGCAAGCTAAAGAAAGTCCACTGGGGATAGCCCAACAAGAAATCAATCAGAAGCCCTGACAGTCCGCCGACAATGGCTCCTTCTTTCTTACCCAAATAAAAGGCTGTAAAGAAAACTCCAACATCCAGCAGGGATGTAAAGCCGTTTGGAGTTGGTACATGGATAAATGCTAGAACCAAGGTCAAAGCTGTTAGAATGGCCAGCAATACAAGTTCTTGCGTCTTTTTATTTCTCATACTGAATTACCCCATATTGATCTGATTTTAAGATGGCTGCATGGACAAAGTCCTTGGACAATTTGACCGCCTCCAAAGAGTTCTGACCTAGCAAAAGCTGACTGGCAATGCTGGACGCAAAGGTACAGCCTGCCCCCACATTGTTTTCTGAAAGCAGGGGCGACTTAAGCACCACCACTTCCTGACCGTCGTAGAAAACATCGACCGCCTCTGAGCCACCCAAGCGGTTGCCCCCCTTGATGACCACCGACTTGGCACTCAAGTCGTAAAGCGCCACCGCCGCCTGCTCCATCTCTTCCACCGTTTGGATGTCTTTTTGGAGCAATAGCTGAGCTTCTGCCAGATTTGGCGTGATGATGCTGACATAGGGAAGGAATTTCAAGAGTTCATCCCTCAGCTGGCTGACCTCGGTATCATGCGTTTCCTTGCAGACCAAGACCGGATCCAAGACCACTGGAATGTCCTGATGAGCCTTGATAAACTCCAAAGCCTGCTCTGCTATTTCCACAGTCGGAAGCAAGCCAATCTTAATAGCTGAAAAGGGCACATCCTTCAAACTAGCCAACTGCTGGGCAAACACCGCCGCATCTGTCGGAATGACCTCAAAACCTTTTTCCGTCATAGCTGTCAAGCAGGTCACCGCCACAAAACCATGCAGGCCATGGACTGTGTAGGTGGTCAGGTCTGCATGGAGGCCGCCACCGCTGAAAATATCATTGCCCGAAAGCGCCAAAATATACTTAGTCTTCATAGATAATCTCCTTTAGATAGAGGCCGTTGCCTGCCGCAGTTGGACCTGCCAAGCCACGATCTTTTTCTGCCAAAATCCGCTTAATCTGCCCCACAGGCATCCGACCATTGCCAATTTTCAGCAAGGTCCCCACCATATTCCGCACCTGCTTGTACAAAAAGCCATTGCCTGAAAAGGTAAAAATCAAGAACTGGCGCCGCTGGTCGTACTCCATGGTCGCCGCCGTGATGGTCCGCACCTTGTCCTCGACTGAAGTCCCTGATGCCGTAAAGCCTGTAAAGTCATGGGTCCCCACTAGGTCCTGAATAGCTTCTTCTATCAAGCCCAAGTCCAAATCATAGGGATAGAAGGTCGCATAGTGGCGCATCATGGGATTCTTGGGTCGGCCAATGTCCACCAAAAACTCATAGGTCTTGCTGTGCTTGGCATAGCGGCAATGAAAATCATCCGCCACCTGCTCCACCTGGACCACATCAATGTCCTCAGGGGTTTGGGTATCCAAGGCAAAGCGGAGCTTCTCAGTGTCTCGACTGCCAGCCAAGTCAAAGTGTATAACCTGACCGTAGGCGTGTACTCCCGCATCTGTCCGACCCGCACCATGAACGGTTACTGGCTGGCCACTATTCAATCTTACTAACGTTTTTTCGATTTCTTCCTGAACTGTACGAGCATGGGGCTGGCGCTGAAAACCAGAAAAATCATGTCCGTCGTAGGAAATAATTGCCTTATATCTTGTCATGTTTTGATTGTAGCACAGGAAAAGTATGTAAACAAGTCATGAGACATCAAACTGTCCTATGACAGATTTCCTGTCTCAAAATTGACACAACCTCCCAAATACACTATAATGAAACTGAATATTGCATCTTAGAATTTTTATAAAATAGTAACGAAAGGAGGAAACTATGGAACTCCATTCTCACCTCAATGCAGAAAACCAAACTGCCTTTGAACATGTTATTCAACACTTAAAGGAAAAAGGTATTCGCATTACAGAAACACGTAAGGCTGTTGTAGCCTATATCATTGATAGCGACGATCACCCAAGTGCTGAAATGATATACAAAGACCTCCTGCCCAACTATCCTAACATGAGTTTGGCAACTGTCTATAACAATCTCAAAGTGCTCTTAGAAGAAGGATTTGTCACTGAACTCAAGCGTACCAATGATACGACAACCTATTATGATTTCATGGGGCACGAGCACCTCAATGTTATTTGTGAAGTCTGTGGAAAAATCACTGATTTCATGGATGTAGAAATCCCGAGCTTGAAGAAGGAAGCTCATACCCAAACTGGTTACAAAATTACAAAAGAGGTACTATCCATCTACGGCATTTGTCCTGATTGTCAACTAAATAAAGAGTCTTAGAAAGCAACCAGTAGTTGCTTTTTTGCTTTCTCTTTGAATTGTCTGAACTTTATTATTTAGAATTATTCTAAAAAGACTTGACTTTCTATTTAGAACTGTTATAATCAACTTAGGTAAATGATAATTATTCTAAATAAAGGAACTAAAACTATGACACTCGTAACCAACCTCAAACAACACAGCCACATCATCACAACCGCTCTCTGCTTGGCGCTCATTCTAATAGGTATCCTTCTGTTTCAGACTGGACAAGGATGGGCACCCATCCTCTTCATTCTAGCCTTTGTCATCGGTGGCTACCAGTCTGCCAAGGAAGGTCTGACTGAGCTGATTTTCGATAAGCACCTGTCTGTCGACCTGCTCATGATTTTGGCTGCTATCGGATCTGGTCTGATTGGCTACTGGATGGAAGGATCCCTGCTCATCTTCATCTTCTCCCTTTCTTCTACTCTGGAAGAATTAGCCATGGAAAAAAGTAAGAATGCCATCGCAGCTCTGATGAACATGACCCCTCCAACGGCTCGTAAAATCGAGGAAAATGGTGACATCACTGTCTTAGACACCGCGGCCATTCGCATCGGCGACCTCCTGCAAGTCCGCAAGGGCGACACGGTCCCACTGGATGCCACTCTCATCAGTGAGCAATCAATCTTTGACGAGTCCATGATTACAGGCGAGCCGCTCCCTGCGGAGAAAATGGCTGGTGCGGCTGTTATCGGCGGAACCATTAACCAAGGCCCAACTGTGACCGTTCAAGTTACAGCTGAAAAAGGCGATGCCCTCTTTGACAAAATCGTCCAAATGGTTGAAAATGCCCAAGAATCCAAATCAAAAACAGCGACTTTCATTGAAAATATGGAAGATACCTATGTCAAGGTTGTTTTGGTGGTGGTGCCGCTCTTTATCCTCTTTGCTCATTTTGCTCTGGGTTGGGACTGGTTGACTGCCTTCTACCGTGGCATGATTCTCTTGACCATTGCTTCTCCATGTGCCCTTGTAGCGTCTTCTTCACCGGCGACACTTTCTGCCATCAGCCGTGCGGCACGCAAGGGCATGATTATCAAGGGCGGTGATATTGCGGATAACATCGCCAATCTAAAGGCCATCGTCTTTGACAAGACGGGTACCCTGACCATTGGTAAACCTGAAGTTGTTGGAGCGACCTATCTTGGCGATGAAAAACTTATCAAGCAGGTTGTTCAGGCAGTTGAAAAACAATCAAGCCATCCGATCGCCCAGGCTCTCATGACCTATACGGCTGACAGCTCTGCTATTGCCCTCCAAAGCCTAGAAGACGTGACCGGAAAAGGCTTGGTGGCGGGCTATGAGGGCGACAGCTGGAAAATCGGAAAGGCAGGCTTTGTGGTGGATAGTTTGGTGAGTCCCCTGTCTGCTGACTTGCTGGCACAGATCGATGAGGCGGAAAGCACTGGAAAAACCCTGGTCTATGTCAGCCAAAATGATGTGCTGGCAGCGATCTTCATGGTGGAAGACAGTTTGAAGCCAGAGAGCAAGCAGCTGATTGCCCAGTTGAAAGAGATGGGCGTGACGCCAATTCTCTTAACGGGCGACCAAGAAAAGACCGCTCGTTATGTGGCGAGTCAGGTCGGTATTGACCGTGTGATTGCCAACTGCCTGCCGACGGACAAGGCTGCTGTTATCCAAGAACTGCAAACCGAGTTTGCGTCTGTCGGTATGGTGGGCGACGGTATCAACGACGCTCCTGCCCTTGCCCAAGCCAATGTCAGCTATGCCATGGGAAGCGGAACGGACATCGCTATGGAGTCAGCCGACATCGTACTCATGGAAGATCTGACACGGATTCCTTACTCCATTCGCCTCTCTAAGAAAATGCGGGGCATCATCAAGCAAAATATCGTCTTTGCCCTATCTGTCATTGCCCTTCTTATCATCTCCAACCTCTTCCAGTCTATCAACCTCCCACTCGGTGTGGTGGGCCACGAAGGATCAACGATTTTGGTGATTTTGAATGGGTTAAGACTCTTGTATTTTAAATAGCATAAAGCCGCCAAGCGATTGGCGGTTTTCTTATTATTCTTTTTTAAAAAAACGCTTGCATTTCAGAAATTATTGTTTTATAATAATTTTAAAGGTAATATTATCATAAAACAATAATAATCGGAGGTTTGCTATGAAAACCAATCTACTCAAAATAACTGGCATTGTGGCTGCTTGTGTTCGCTATTTCTTCTATTTCATGATTGCTCTCTATGCCTTCATTACCTTGGTAGGTCTTGGAGGCCACTCCTTTGTGATAGACTCTTGGGAATACACCTTTAACAAACCCATTGACCAGATTAACATCTGGCTCATTCTATTAACGACTGGATTGATCTTAATTGTCTTGGCGGCACTCAGTCATATTGCCCACCTGATCCAAAAGCTATGTAAGCTACTTCTGGAAGAAGATTATTTCGCCTCATCTAGCCTAGCACTCTATCAGAAACTCTTGGTCAGTTTACTAATTTTGACTGCTGGTCAATTTTGCCTAACCACTTTGTTTTTCCTGACACATGCTACTAATCCAAACACCTTCCTCAATCTTCGCTGGTCAGACTTTATCCTCAATGCCCTCTTCCTCTTCGCAACTTATTTTGTCTGGACCTTAGTACAAAAGGGGCAACAACTTGAAACAGAGAACAGCGAGTTTATCTGATATGGAAATGATTCGCGTAAACTTAGACAAGGTCCTCAAAGACCGACAAATGACTTCCAAGGACTTGGCCGAGCAAGTCGGCATCACCGAAGCCAACCTGTCCATTCTTAAGACAGGCAAGGCAAAAGGTATTCGTTTTAATACCCTGATGAGCATCTGCCGAATCCTAGACTGCCAACCAGGAGATATTTTAGAATATGTGAGTGAGGGAGAATAGCATGAACAAAAAGATATTTTTCAACATCGTCATACAATTGCTAACGTTTATTCGTTATGGATTGATTGCCTTAACTGGATTGATAATTTTTGCACTTCTTATTCTACTTATAGGCGGGAAACCTATTCAAAATAGCCTACAACTAACTGTCCCTTTGTCTATCATTGTTATCATTCTAATCATAAGTATCGTATTGGTAGTTTGCTTCATCTACCTAGCTACCATACTCAAAAAATTGATCATCAACTTTCAGAAAGGAACTATTTTCTCAACTGAAAATGTAGTCTATACAAAGATAATTTTAGGAACTCTGATCGCATGGACTAGCATACAATTTGCAAGTGCTTTTTTCCTATCTTACCTAGATTTAAAGAATGTAAGTGATCTATATGATTTTTCACTTAGTGACTACTTCATAAATGGTGTACTGATTATTATTGCATTACTAGCAAAAATTGTATTGGAAAAAGGTGTACTTTTACAAGCTGAAAACGATGAAATTATATAAAGGAGCCCATGATGAAAAAGTATATTTCCCTTATTGCACTCTGCATGATGATACCTTGCCTAAGTGCTTGTCACTCTGTCACTTCAGAAGTTAATAAAGAAATGCAAAACGAGCTAACAGCAGCTTCCATCGAAACAGAAAAAGCTCTAAAAACAAACGAAAGTCTGGCTAAGATTGAGAACTTTCAGCAAATTGTCGAAATCGCGGCATCCAAAGGAGAGTTCTCTCTTAAATCGCCTTTCTCTGGCAAAATCTATTTAATGGCAACAAAAGAAAATCTCGCGAAACTCTCAAAAGAAGAGTTTACTCTAAATGAACTTAGTTTCTCAACTATCGATTCTAGTAGTAGCAATGATTTTAATATTCGCTATAAAAAACAGACTTACTTCACTGTTCAAAGCTTATCCGTGCAAGATCTGGAGGATTTCGAATACACCAAACCCTCTCCCACTTCTGCTATTCTTGTGTTCTATCCAAACTAGCAAAAATTCCTCGATTCAAAAGAACCGAGGAATTTTTTAATAAGTCGCCAAGCGTTTTTCCAAACGCACCTGTCCGACAGCATACAAGGTACAGATAACCCAATAAATAAGGGCCACACAGATGTAAACGGTCATGTAGTCCGACTTGGCTCCGCCTACTATTTTTGCCTTATTGAAAATCTCTGGTACCGTAATCATAGCTGTCAGAGAGGTACTTTTGACCATGTCTAAGAGGACGTTGCTAAGAGGTGGAAGGGCAATGCGAAAGGCTTGGGGAATGATGATTTTTCGGTAAATCACATTGGTACGCAAACCCAGGGAACGTGCCGCTTCCCATTGCCCCTTATCAATGGCTGAAAGAGATGCACGAATAATTTCAGAAATGTAGGCACTAGACATGGATGTAAAGGCGATGATAGAGGCTGTAATGGCATCTAACTGCAAGCCCATAAAGGGCAGACCAAAATAAATGAAGAAAAGAAGAACCATGAGGGGAATACCACGCATGAGAGAAATATGGGCCATAGCCAACCAACGCAAGGGGCCAAACTTAGACATCCGCATGAGGGCTACAAAAAATCCACAGAAAGTCCCCAAGGCAAAACCAATTAGGGATAGGGATAAAGTGTAGGGAAGTCCCTCCAAAATCTGTGGAATAGCCTCTCTTGCAATATCTGCATTAAAAACTGCCTGCCAGTTAATATCCATATCCTCTCCTCTTTCCTAAAAACCAGATAGACCTTGCCAGTCTGTGACTGACAAAGTCTATACAAGATGCATTTATCGTCATTTAGTTTTTCTTTTATTACTTCGACGTAAGAGGAAACTCTGTTTCCTTATTTCCAACTTCAAACACTCCACTGGAGTGTTTGAACTCGCCTTGCCTGATTTTGCAAAAGCGACTTGCTCCGCAAGTTTTATCTCCCACCTTGCACTGTCCATTAACTGTGCAAGCAATCTGGGGGACTGTTCCAAGTCAATGCCAAGAAACAAGAAAGCATTGAGATATGCCTGCGGCAGTTGATGCGAACTTTGTTCGCTTTATTTGCAACCTCCAACTATCTCCCAGATAGTTGGAGCGAGTACTAAAAGTAAACTAAAAGGCTATAATTTGTTACTAATTCTTATTCAACTTCGATAACTGGCAATTTATCAGCATTTTCAACAGGGACTGTCAAATCTTGTCCTGCATAGTATTTCTCAGAAATTGCCTTCAAAGTTCCGTCAGCTTTCATTGCTTCAAGAGCTTCGTCAATTTTTTCTTTCAAGCTTGTATCAGCCTTGCTCATGACAATACCTTGTTCAGTTGGGTTGTATTTTGCATCACCCATCTTCACTTTGATGTCTGGGAAGTTGGCATTGACCCATTTGATGGCCATGACTTGTGTATAGTAGTCATTTGGAATGAAGTCTGTACGACCTGTTGATACATCACGCAAATAGACATCGTTGGTTACGTTATCATAGATAACTGGCTCTGCACCTTGCTTTTCAGCAATTTTCATATACTGAGTACCTGCACCACCACCAGCTTTTTTACCAGTCCAGTCGCTCAAGTCAGCTGCTTCGATTCCTGATGAACCATCTTCACGGACGATGTAGCCACCAACTGAATACTTGTAAGGGATAGAGAAATTGTACTTTTCCTTACGTGCTTCCGTCATGTCAAAGTTGTTCACAGAAATATCTACTTTACCGCTATCAACCGCTGTAAAGGCTTCTGCCACACCGATTTCTTGGTATTCGATTTCCAATTTCAAACGTTTACCAATTTCATTGATCATGTCAATTTCATAACCGACCAATTCTTTAGCATCATTGTAGTAAGAAGTTGGGAAAAGGGTACCTGGTGTTGCAACCTTCAAGACACCTGCTTCTTGTACTTTTTCCCATTGAGTTTGTTCAGCAGAAGAACTGCTAGTATTAGAACTTGAGCTAGAACATGCTGCCAAGGTCAAAGTAGAAACCAAGAGAGCTGAGGCCAAAACTTTTTTCAACATAAAACAATCTCCTTTGGAAGCCATAGCTTCCTTTTTACTTTTTCTAGGTGTTAACCCACCAACTTTTACAGGTTAACATTTTGAAAACGTTTTGGCAAATAATTGAACTGAAAAAATGAATTCCCTTACAAGTTGAGTAAACCTGCTGCCTCCATTTGGTCTGCCAACTGCAAGAGTAAATCCTCTCGTCCCTTGGCTGCTGTCAATTGAATGCCGATTGGCAAGCCGTCAGCCCGCACATAAGTTGGCAGACTAATCGAAGGTTGTCCTGTGATGTTTGCCTGCTGGGTAAAGGGTGTCCAGGCCAGACTTTCTGCAAACATCTCCCAAATCAAACTCTGCTGCTCTGCCATTGCCAACTCCTGCGTGTGCAACAAACGGTCCAACATCTCTTGCGAGTGAGTGAACTGGTCAAGCTTGGGCGCCACATCTGCCACGGTCGGCGTCAGAAGGAGGTCGTAATGCTGGTGGAAGTCCGCGATTCTGGCACTGTAGCGGTCCCAATCCTGCAAGACCTTGGAGTAGAGTTTGGCTGGAACGGTCTGTCCACTCTGGTAAATGGCCCAGGTCATGACTTCCATGTCATCAGGTGTCATGGACCGCCCCAACCCTGCCTCTATCTCTTCAAACATCTGAGCTGTCTCGACGCTGTTCATCAGATAATAGGCCTGCATGATCTCAACGCCGTCCAGGATAGGATTTGATAGCTCCGTAATCTGGTGCCCCAGTGCTTCCAGCTGAGGCAGAAGGGACAAGACAGCCTGTTTAGCATGAGCGGAAACTGAACTGCCAATTGGCGATTCTAGACTGTAGGCAATTTTCAGGGGCTTATTCCTGGATGAAAAGAGAGACTGCTCAGGCAGAAGAGCCAAAGGAAAGGGAGCCTCGACTTGATAGGTCTGCAAGTGATAGAGGAGGCGTTTGGTATCGCGAACCGACTTGGTCAGGGCAAAGTTGCTGGAAGCTCCCTGCCAGCCACGATAGGAATGTGGGCCGACCGGAATACGGCCCCGACTGGGCTTTAGACCAATCAAACCGTTGAAAGAGGCGGGAATGCGGATTGAGCCGCCACCGTCCGAAGCTGCTGCCAAGGGGACCATGCTCGAAGCCACCGCAGCTGCTGCACCACCACTGGAGCCACCTGCATTGCGACTCAGATCTAGGGGCAACTTGACTGGCCCATGCAGGCTAGAATCCGATATGTTCTTGAACCCAAACTCTGGCGTATTGGTCCGTCCCAAGGTGATAAAACCCAGGTCCTTGAAAGCCTGCACCAGTTTGTCTGTGTGACCTGCACGGTAATCCTGAAATAGACGTGAGCCTGCTGTTGACAATTGCCCCGCTTCATTTTGCCCCAGATCCTTGAGCAAGAAAGGAACTCCAGCAAATGGCTTGCCCAGATAGTCTTCTTTCTCCGCTTCTTTCAGGGCTTCATCATATTGCTTGCTGACAACCGCATTGAGGGCGGGATTGAGTTTTTCAATCCTGTCAATGGATTCTTGCACCAACTCCTTGGCAGAAACCTGTTTTTGATTGACAGCCTGGGCCATAGCTGTCGCATCATTCCATTTCATAGATTTTCTCCTCGTGAATTCCATATTTTTCCATAGACTGCTTGATGGTCTTTCCGAGCGCCATACAATCAGCCATGTTGTCCGACGAAGGATAAAAGGTAGTCAGAAAAGCCCCGTTTTCAATCAAGACATGCTCAATTCGTGTTTTCATATCCTCCACCGTCACATCCTGACCTACCAAGTCTGACAGATTGGCCATCGAATCCGGATCCACCTGTGGAAATCTGTCCGATACTTCTTGCGGAGCAAAACTTGCTGCATAAAAGTCAGCCACCACTTGCCCTCGTTTGACTTGATTGCCTGACACACTGATATAGGCAGAAATAGCAATGGCCTCTTGGTAAATCCGCTGAGCCAATCCAGCAAACTTCCGCCCCTTGATACTAAGGTCGTAGGTCCCAGGACAATAGGAAGTTGCCACCTCACCACTGACCACCTCGAAGGGAAAATCCGAAAGCGCCTGAACAATCACATCCACCATGACCTGATAAGACTCCCGCAAATCAACCTTGTGACCAGAGGGATTAGGCAAAATCAGAGTGACATTTAAAATCCCCTCATCCGCAACAACTGCCAAACCGCCCAAACTCCGAATTATAGGACTGTATCCCGCCTGACCAATACTGGCCAAGCCCTTGTCCAGCTGGGCAACCTGGCTGTCCATCATCCCCAGAATGACTGTTTGGTCCATGGGCCAAAAATGTAAAATCCCTGTATTGGACTGACGATTGACTTCGCGCAAAAAGACCTCGGTCCACACCAGCGGTCCCTGTTTCAAACCCGTCAAGCCAGACCAATCTTCGTATTTTTTTATGGACACATTCTCAACCCAAGATTTCATCCGTAAGCGTTCTCTTTCCTTTATTAAACTTATTTTATCACAAACTATTTGTATAGGAGAGTGAAAATGCTTCTGCGTTTTTTCTGAAAAAAGAAAAAGACTAGAAATTCTCCAGTCTTCATCTCGATTTATAAATCCTCAAAGGCATCTTTTACCTTGTCAAAGAATCCTTTTTTATGGGGTTTGACATCAATATTTCCCGCTGCCGCAAAGTCTTTAAGGGCTGCACGTTGGCGATCGTTCAAACCTGTCGGAGTGACAATATTTACTGTGACATATTGATCACCAATAGCTCCACCACGAACGCTTGGAGCACCCTTACCTTTTAGTCGGAAGGTCTTACCAGTCTGGGTACCTTCAGGAATGACCATATCCACATCACCGTGAACCGTTGGCACATGAACAGTATCACCAAGTGCTGCTTGGACAAAATTGAGATCTAATTTATAGTAAATTGTTGTCCCTTCACGTTCAAACTTGTCTGATGCCTGAACTTGAACTACAACGTAAAGATCTCCGTATGGACCACCATTGAAACCAGCTTCACCTTGACCTGCCAAGCGAATACGTTGACCAGTTTCCACACCAGCTGGCACCTTAACCGTCACAGTATGGGCTTGTTTTTCATGACCAGTTCCATGACAGGTTGTACATGGGTCTTTGATTTGTTTTCCGCGACCATGACAGACATCACAGGTCATTTGACGGCGCATAGTTCCAAGCGGAGTTTGTGTGTCCACATTGATCACTCCAGAACCATGACAACGCCCACAGGTTACTGGACTTGTTCCAGGTTTGGCACCTGAACCTGTACAGGTTCGACAAGTTGCCTCACGGTTATAGGAAACTTCACGTTCCACACCGAAAATGGCTTCTTCAAACTTCAAGTTGACCGCATACTGCAAGTCATCCCCTTGACGAGGTGCGTTAGGATTGCGCGTCGCACCACCTCCACCAAAGAAGCTAGAGAAAATGTCTTCAAAGCCACCGAAACCTGCTCCGTCGAAACCACCAAAACCACCTGCTCCACCACCGAAGCCTCCATTGGCACCAGCAGGGCCAAATTGGTCATAGGCAGACCGTTTTTGCGGATCGCTTAAGGTTTCATAAGCCTCTTGGATCTCCTTGTATTTATCCTCCGCACCCGGATCCTTGTTAATATCTGGATGGTATTTCTTTGAAAGCTTCCGATAAGCCTTCTTAATCTCGTCTGGCGAAGCATTCTTAGAAACCCCCAGACGATCGTAAAATTCAGTATTGTTCATATAAGATACTAAGGGCGTTAAGCGGACACAGCCAAAATAGGAGTTTTGACGCAGGACGCCACCGTCCTAGGAAAAAACTATCTTTTTGGCACAGTCCGTAGCCCGTGTTCAGTTACGAACACATTCCTTTCTATCATGGTTTTGGAAAAGTGAAAACAGCTAACTGACACAGTGTGTAAAACACACTAGGTGGGTTATCTTTTTCACTAGGTTTTTAGCCTGTGTTCGAATTACCGAACTTGTATTCCTTTCTTTAGAGTATAGAAAGTAGCCCGTGTTCGATTGCAAACACATTCCTTTCTATGAAGATATTAAGCCGTTAAGCGACTCAAAGAAAAATAGGGAGTGAAAGTGTCCAGTGGACACTTTCAGCCCTGTCGCACAAAAACAATAAGCGACAGGTATTTCTCAAAAAGTCTATCCCCAGACTTTTTGACTTTTCACACAGCTTTTAGGGCGGGTTCAATTCCTTTCGTTAAAAAATAGACGAAACTCAGAAAGAAACCTGTGTTCAGTCGAGAACACTTTCCTTTCTATAAAAATTAGCTAAGGCATTTTTTCAAATGTCACTTTGAACTCTTCAAATTCTTTGTCAGATAGCTCAAAAATAAAATCTTCCTCAGAGTAATTGTCCAACTCTTTAAAACACCTACTTGCATCTTCAACCAAAGCAAGACTGGTCAAAACCTGACGAGAAAAGGCATTGACTGTAAAACCTGTTCCTGTAATGATATTGCCATCCTCACAGACTGGTAAGGGACGAAAATTTTCCCTAGGCAAAAAATCAAAATAGTCGATAAAATTTTGCCAAATACCACCTGTGTAAAGAGTCTGTTTCAACAATCCAGCCTTGGCAAGTAGGATAGGTGCTGAAGAAATCGCTGCAATTTTGATTGACTTACTATCTAAGCCTGCAAGAAATCGAATGAGGCATTCATCTCGTAAAGCCTGAGTAAAGTCAATCATCCCTGGGCAAAGAATACAATCATATTCCTCTATATTTACCTCTTCTAAGGTTTTATTGGCATAACAAGGTAGACCGTCCTCCGAATAAATCGTTTCCTTAGTGGAAGCAATAAAATCAATCTTTCTCCCAAAGTTCAACACCAATATGCTAGTCAACGGAGCTATCTCATAAAGAGAAAAATTAGGATAAAGCAAACAAGCAACTTTTTTCATGAAAAACTCCTCATTAGCTATTTACCCAAAAACAGAGGCTGGGTTGCAACCTCTGTGATCGGAAATTTTATTAGTTACAGTGGAATTGCATAACCTTTCCAACTCTCAACATCATACAAATCTTTACAATCTTCACAACGGCAAAATGCATCTGAAAACGTAGCCTGATATCCATAACCACTTCCATTAGGACGTTCTTTCGACCACACCACAGTCCCCTTACCACATGGACACTTATATGTTCTTACCGTTTCATCATATGATCCAACTTCATGTGTCTCAGTAGAAATCAATTCCAACTCAATTCTATTATCCATAATAAATAACTTCCAAACTTACTTTTCAGTAAACTCGCCGTCTACCACATCATCGCCTGCGTTGTTAGCTGTTTGGGCACCTTCTTGGCCTGCAGCTGCTTGTTGTGCTGCTGCGGCTTGTTCATAGAGTTTCACTGCAAGAGCTTGAGCTTTTTCGTTGAGGTTTTCAAGTTTCGCTTTCATGTCGTCCAAGTTGTTAGCTTCTTGAGCTGCTTTCAACTCATCAAGAGCTGCTTGAGCTTGGTCACGTTCTGCGTCGAAGCCTTTGCCTTCTGTTTCTTTAAGCGTTTTCTCAGTCGCAAAGATTGCTTGGTCCACATCATTACGAAGGTCCACTTCTTCCTTACGTTTCTTATCTGCTTCCGCGTTTGCTTCTGCATCTTTCATCATGCGGTCGATTTCTTCATCTGTCAAACCTGAGTTAGACTGGATAACAATTGTTTGCTCTTTTTGCGTACCAAGGTCTTTGGCTTTTACAGAAACGATACCGTTCTTGTCGATGTCGAATGTTACTTCGATTTGTGGAATACCACGAGGTGCTGCAGGGATATCTGTCAATTGGAAACGACCAAGAGTCTTGTTGTCCGCTGCCATTGGACGCTCACCTTGAAGCACGTGGATGTCAACAGCTGGCTGGTTATCTGCCGCAGTTGAGAAGACTTGTGATTTAGAAGTTGGGATTGTTGTGTTGCGGTCGATGAGTTTTGTAAATACACCACCCATTGTTTCGATACCGAGTGACAATGGTGTTACATCGAGAAGGACAACGTCTTTGACATCACCGGTGATTACACCACCTTGGATTGCCGCACCCATAGCAACAACTTCGTCAGGGTTTACAGATTTGTTTGGCTCTTTACCTGTTTCAGCTTTTACAGCTTCTACAACGGCTGGGATACGAGTTGAACCACCGACAAGGATGACTTCGTCAATTTCTGACAAGCTAAGGCCTGCATCTGAAAGAGCTTGACGAACAGGAACTTTTGTACGTTCTACAAGATCGTAAGTCAATTCGTCGAATTTTGCACGTGTCAATGTCATTTCCAAGTGAAGAGGACCTGCTGCACCTGCAGTGATGAACGGCAAGCTGATTTGAGTTGAAGTCACACCTGAAAGGTCTTTCTTAGCTTTTTCAGCCGCATCTTTCAAACGTTGAAGAGCCATTTTGTCAGCTGACAAATTGATGCCGTTTTCTTTCTTGAATTCAGCTACCATGTGGTCGATAATCTTTTGGTCAAAGTCGTCACCACCGAGCTTGTTGTCACCCGCTGTTGCAAGTACGTCAAAGACACCGTCACCAAGCTCAAGGATAGATACGTCGAAAGTACCACCACCAAGGTCGAATACCAAGATTTTCTCATCTTTGTCAGTCTTGTCCAAACCGTAAGCAAGGGCTGCTGCAGTTGGTTCGTTGACGATACGTTCTACTTCAAGACCTGCGATTTTACCAGCATCTTTTGTTGCTTGACGTTGAGCATCGTTGAAGTAAGCTGGAACAGTGATAACGGCTTTAGTTACTTTTTCACCAAGGTACTCTTCCGCGTAGCCTTTCAAGTATTGAAGAATCATAGCTGAGATTTCTTGTGGTGTGTACTCTTTACCATTTGCTGAAACTTTTTCAGAAGTTCCCATTTTTGATTTGATAGAGATGATTGTATCTGGGTTGGTTACCGCTTGGCGTTTTGCCGCATCACCAACGATGATTTCACCATTTTTGAAAGACACAACAGACGGAGTTGTGCGGTTTCCTTCTGGGTTTGCGATGATTTTTGATTCAGTTCCTTCAAGAACTGCAACTGCTGAGTTTGTTGTACCTAAGTCAATACCGATAATTTTAGACATATGTTTTACCTCTTTTTAATTTACTTTCTTTTCAAGTAGTTTAACGACATTTCGGTCAAGTTTTCTTTTTTGGGAAATAGCAGAGCGACTACTCCGATACCACCACCATAGCCGGCCTCAACAGACGTTCATGCAACTTGTAGCCTTTTTGGAAGACTTGTGCGATGTGTTCTGCTGGGCAGTCGTCTGTGGCTGGAACAGTTTGAATGGCCATGTGAAGATTTGGGTCAAAGACATCTGTTGCGACTTCTTCCACCCCTTCTTCTTTGAGGGCTTGAATCAAACTTTCCTGTACCATTTCCAAGCCTTTTTTGACATCTTCTGTCAGGCCTTCGACTTGAAGGGCACGTTCCAAGTTATCCAAGCTCGGCAAGATTTTCTTGGCCAAGTCTTGCGAACGGTAACGCTGAATGGTCTGGCGTTCCTCGTTAGCACGGCGTTGGATATTTTGCATTTCAGCATGGGCACGAAGGTACTTGTTTTCAAATTCCTCTACACGCTCATTTGCCAAGTCCAATTCCGATTTTTCAGGAGCTTCGACAACTTCTTCTGTTGCTTCCACTTCCTCTAGGATTTCTTCATTTTTGATTTCTTCTGACAAAGCATTCTCCTTCTAATTGACTTCATAGTGATTGCTACTTAAGTATCGGTAGTAATCGGTTAATTTCATAAATAGGACGCGGCTGATGATGTTGATCAAACTCAGCTGCCTGCGGTAGTCCATGTCAACAGGACCAAGCAAACTCATCTGGGCCATGCCCCTATAGGGGATTGGAAAGCGATGATGAATGACTGTCACATCTGCAAGGGCAGGATCCATATGTTCCGCCACGGAAATACTGGTCTGCTGGTTTGGCGCTAAACCCTGCCGCAACTCTGGGGCTAATAGCTGTGGGCTATCCAAGAACTGATAGGTGGCGAGATTGCCATAGGTCAGCGAAGCGACCTTTCCACTGATAAAGACTGATTCTTGGAAGAGATTGGAAAAAATGTAGTCCATGAGATCCAAGACATTGTCCGTCGTGGTAAAGTAACGTTGCACCACCTGGGGAATCTCCGTCCGCAGCTTGTAGTGGATTGCCAAAACCGTCTGGTCAACGAAGCGTTCATCCACCAGGCGTTTGAGCACTTCCAAGTCTCTGGTCAAAAAGTTCTTGGGAATGGCAAACTGGACGGTAACAGGTTTGGACTGGTCCAAGGTCAAGACTGCCAAGGCATCGTGGTTGCTGAGTTGCACGATGTCAAAGGAAGTCAACTGCTGACTGGTCGGTTCCACATCTAAGATGACCGAAGTGTAGCCTGTCAAATCTGCCAAGACCTGACTTGCCCGCTCCAAGATGTCTTCCAGCTTGAAGGCTTCAAAGTCGAAGGCCTTGACCACCTGATAAACATCTTCTTCATTGATGTGTTCCAAGTTGAGCGAGTGGTTGACAAAGTATTGAAAACCAGCCCGACTGGGCATCCGACCACTTGACGTGTGAGCTTTTTCTAGCAAGCCCAACTGCTCTAGCTTAGCCATATCATTACGAATGGTAGCCGAACTAGAAGCAATCATCTCCTGCAAGGCCTTAGAACCAACCGGCTCATGATGGCGCGTAAACAATTCAACAATCAGATTCAAAATATCATTTTGACGTTGGGTAATCATCTCCGCTCCTTTCATGAACACTCTGATTTTTGTTTTAGCACTCTCGTATGCCGAGTGCTAAACTTTATACTCCCATTATACGCCGAAAAAATGGATTGTCAAGAGAAAAAGACAAAAAATTAGCACTCTTTTACCTAGAGTGCTAAAAATCGGTCTGAGGACCTAGTTGTTTTTTACAAGTCGGTAAAAACGGTATCCAGTCAACAGCAAGAGAGGGATATAGATAGCAGAAAGAATAAGCGTAAGTACATAATGATGCTCATTCAGATTCACCCCTATCAAAATGAAATAAAGTCCTAAAGATAGTAGATAACGTCTTTGGATGATTGTTTTAACAAATTCCACTTTGCTTTCCCTATCACCGTATATCTCAAGATCTCCCTTTACAGCTGCCTTCCTAAAAATAACGAAGTTTTGGCATGATGTGACAAATTCCCAACCATAGTCCTCGTACATGCGTAGATAGGATTCTCTATCCTTGTTTTTACTTTCTTTAAAATCAACCTGGTAAACGACATCTTCTGGCTCACATTTTTCAAAATGATAAAACAAGCTCCAGCTAATCTTAACTAGCTTCCACCCCTTCTTATGCATGTCACTAAGGTAGCATGCCTGTTGATTGAAATCTGTGATAAAAAATACTTTACATTCTGTTTTAGTCTCCATAACTCTCCCCCTTACTGTTTCGATAAAGTCGTTCAATTCGGGCTAATTCTATGTCTAGAATTTCTCGACCTGTTGCTGTTATTTGGTAAAACTTTCGCTTGTCTTCTTCTCTGACAAAGGCAATCAATCCGTCCTTCTCCATTTTCGACAGGGTGCCGTACATGGTTCCCGGGCTAATCACGACCTGACCTGCCGTGACTTCCTTGGTCTTCTGGGTAATATCGTAACCATGCCGTTCTTCCTGTAAATGAAAGAGAATATAGAAGGCTGTCTCTGTCATGGGAACATAGACGCGTTTTAACTTATCGTTCATAAAACTCCTTTCGCACTACGATACATCGAACTTCGATATACAAATTATATCGCACCTCGATACACTTGTCAAGAAAAAAATCAGAGAAAACTCCCTGATTTCATTTCTTGATTATTTTAGAAAATGGTGTTTTATGTGTCGTGATAAAGTTTTCAATCCAGCTAGCATCACCGCTCTCCGTCGCTACTTCTTCCCTTTCCTCATCCGTGCCCTGTTCTTCATCATCTGAAAAATCGACTTTTCCAAATAGAACTACCTTGCCCTCCGTTTCAGCACTTGCTGAACTGCTATTAGTTGTTAGAAGCCCAAAAGTTACAAAACCTAGCATTGCAAGAGCACCTAAAACAAGTAATTTCTTCATCATTATTTCCTCCAAGATAATTAAGAACCTGTATTCACAGTTCAGCACTTCTAGCTAAGGCTAGTTTTTCAGCTACTCATCGTTCATTTTTTTTCAAAATACAGTCAGTATTCCCTCAAAAAACTGCCTTGATTAGCGAAAAACGATCTCTTATAGTCTTTTAGTTTACTTTTAGTACGAGGCAATGAGCTGCAGACATAACTGAAGTTAGGCAAGGCGAATTAACGAAGTAATAAAAGAAAAACTAAATGACAATATCTAAAAGCACTTTTCTTGTGAATACCGGTTCTAAACATTGTTTTGTAAAGTTGTAAAACTTACAAGTATTATCTTACAGGAAATGACGAGCCACTTAAAATTCATTACATATCTGTAACTTTCTCAATTTCCTTATTGATCTGGTGGATTAAATCATAGCAATCTAAAAATTTGGCAATATGCAGGCATTCCTTCATTATTTCTAGGCCACCATCATTTCCATTCATGTAGGACAAGCGTGCTTTTATGAGCTTAAGCAGCAAGCGATCCCGCATATTCTTTTCCATGATATTGACAGAGTCAAGAATTTTGAGAAAGCGAATCGCAGCAATCTCCTCTCCCCTATCTAACAAACTACTCGAAATATTGATGAGTACCTTATAAACATTATCTCTGTTTTCTGTGATATCCATATAAAACTTTGTTCGATTGAGAACTTCCATTCCCAGAACTTCCAACATTTTGCTAGGAAGACCTCTGCTACAATTTCCGAAAATCCAGAGTTCAAATTTACCCCAATCATCTATGGACATTAAATAGTCCGATAGAATAGCTTTTTCATCCTCAGAAACATCATAATCAGGATCGCACCATTGCTGCTTGAATATATGAAAGGCCGCAACCATCACCCTATCAAACGGACGTCCATCCCTATCATACTCTGCTTGATGGTACAAAATTCTATCATCCATATACTGAGCATTGTGACTATAAACTGCACGGACAAATTCCTCTGATGAAAACAAATTATCTATCTGAAAGTAGGACTGGTAGAGGGTAGAAAATTCGCCCTCTATCACATTCATCCGTCTCAAGCAATAAAAAAATGTATCTACAGAAAGATTACTCTTTCCATTTTCAAAGCGTGATAACTGAGCAGGTGTCACGAAATCCCCTGCCACTTCTTTTAGAGACATATTTTTTGATTCACGAATGAGTTTAAAAATTTTTCCGTAAGTTCCCATTATATTCTCCACGCGTTACATTTATGTAACGAAATTCGCTAACTTTTGAATCTAGTATATCATAGATTTATCATTTTTTTATAGAAAGGCAGGTAGTTATGTCATCTCTCTTATCTACCCAAGAATTATCAAAGCAATATGGGAAACAAAAGGCCGTTCATCAGGTTTCTTTAACGATTAATAAAGGTGAAATCTGTGGCTTAGTCGGTGAAAATGGTGCTGGGAAAACAACACTCCTCAGAATGTTATCGGGCCTCATTTCCCAAACTTCAGGTACCATTACTAGTTCAAAAGATTGTCGTATTGGAGCTTTAATTGAATCCCCTGCTCTACAACCTAATTTATCTGCGATCGATAATCTTCGTTACATGGCTCTGCAATTAAATCTCAAGCAAGCGGATGAAAAAATCTTAGAGACATTAGCAATTGTCGGTTTAGAGGATGTGGATCCTAAGAAAAAATCCAAAGATTTTTCATTGGGAATGCGTCAACGTTTAGCCATTGCCTTAGCTATCCTAGATAGGCCTGATTTTTTAATCCTAGACGAACCGATTAATGGTCTTGACCCTGTTGGAATCAAAGAAATGAGAAGTATTATTTTAAATCTTCGCAATCAATATGGGATGACCATCCTTATCTCCAGTCATATCCTATCAGAGCTTGAGATGGTGGTTGATCGATACATTATTATGCATAAGGGCCTTATCGTCAAAGAATTCTCAAAGCAAGAGCTTGAACAAACCCTAGAAGAACAGCTCTATCTACAAACGAACAACCATCCTATGACCTTGACTATCCTTGAAGAACAGGGCATCGCTTACAAAATAGATAAGGATTATATCAGTCTGTCATCAGATACGAATGTTATGAGCCTCATTCATCTCTTGATAAACCATGAGATGGAGGTCAACGAAATTTTTAAACAACAAATGTCATTTGAAGATTATTACCTGACATTGATTCAAGAAGGAGAAGAGCATGATACATTACTTTAAAGCTGATTTATTTAAGATTCAAAAAGAACAGAGATTAACGGTTTCATTGGGAGTCTTGGCTTTACTGTCCTTTTTATCCGCTTTTTTGTTGCATGGCAACGAAGACTTCACTGGCTCTCTGATTCAATTGCTTTCTCAATTTATCACACTATTTTTTATCGTTCCAGCCAACCTTTTCTTTGGAGAAGATTTTACTTACCGTACCATCAATAATATTATTATCAAACAACAAACAAGAAAAAGGGTGTTTTTCTATAAAGTCTTAGCAACCCTTGTACTAGATCTCTCTTATATCCTTCTAGCCTATTTATTGAGTAGCAGTGTTGGCTTACTTCTAGGTGATCGTGTTGATGTTGCAGTGATAATACAAAGTTTCATTGTTCAAACTCCTTTATTTATCTGTATCTCTCTGTTATCCATCCTGATATTTGTCAAGTCCAATAAGGTCAATCAAGCCTATCTTATCTTTAGTTTAATCAGCCTTCTTTTTGACAATATCACTAACCTCATTACCAGTAACCTACTCCATATAAAATTACCAACAGATTATTTTCTATTCCTTTCCCTCCAACAAGGGGGACATATTTCAAGGTTATCCATGGGTGTTAGCTTTATGGCTACCCTCATCTACCTTTATCTGAGTTACTTTATCTTTAGTAGGAAAGAGTTAAAATGATGTAGCTTAGATTTCATATATAAAAAACATGTATGTCACACATCAGAAAAAACGTATGACATACATGTTTTCATTTCGCATTTATTTCCCTTGGGCAATCAATTCTGCTCCGCGTTTGCGGTAGGATAGGTCGCCAACAGCTTCAATTAAGAGCTTGCCATTTTCGTATTTGAGGACGGTAATTGAACCGTTATCGAGGAAGACATTGGCTCCACGCTCTGGCTCCAATAGATGGGCCAGGGTGGCAATGGTCATACCATGACTGACCACAAGGGCATTGCCGCCGCCTTGCTTTTCCAAGTCTTGGGCAATGGCCTCAAAACCTGTCAGGATACGATTGCTCAAAACTTCCCATGATTCCGCCCAGTCAGCTGTATCTGCTTCTTGAATACCTGCTGCGATTTCCGCAAAGGACATGCCTGTCGCATCAACTGTCCCTTTCAAACGAGGCAGGACACCTTGGAAAAGCTCGGCATCATACATGCCCTCAAAACTACCAAAGCACCATTCACGGATACGCTTATCTTGGTAATATGGGATTTTGCCTAAAATTCCCAACTCACGCTGGGCGATGGTCATGGTCTGAACGGTCCGCCCCAGGTCACTGGATACGGCTAGTTTAAAATCAATACCTGCATCCTTGAGCCCCAAGCCCAGTTCACGAATTCCTTCCTCACCAGCCTTGGTCAGCGGTGTATCACACCAGCCCTGCACGCGCCCGATGGTATTAAACATGGTTTTCCCATGTCGAGAAATATATAATCTTACGTCTGCCATAGTGTTCTCCTTGTCTTTTCTTACAATTAGTATAGCAAAAAAACGACTGCTTGTCGCAATCGGTTTGGAGAAAAATTGGAGTCCCATTTATTTTATTCTATTGAATTATGAGCTTATTATAATATATAAAGATGTTTTTTAGATGAATTTTTGTTCATATATTCAGAGTATCGACTCTAAATATGAAAAAAAGTTCATATAATTCTTGCAAAAAAGAATTAAATGAATTATAATTCATGTGTGGAAATAAAAAATTATGTTGAGGTAACAACTATGGCAAAAGATGATAATAAACAAAAATTAATAAAGGCTACAGACGCTCTCTTAAAGGATAGAAGCATAACTTCTATTACAACAAAAGAGATTACAAAGGCTGCAGGAGTTTCTGTGGGAGTTTTTTATAATTATTTTAGTAGTAAGGAAGATGTCTTTAAAGAATTAATCAAGACATTTTTCAACTATTCTTTAAAGCAAATGGAAGTCTTACGAAAAGAAGTTACAGGAAAAAATATTCGTTCAGAAATTAAATTCAAAGAATTTCTAATTAATGGAATAGATAATAATTGGGAAAATCGTTTTTTAAATAGTGATATTCTGTTACTTTCAAGAAAAGATGAAGAGTTTCAAGAATTAATGATGTATTTTAATCAAAAAATGGTTTCCATTGTTGTAGAGATACTTACAGTTATTAATCCAGAACTACAAGAAAATCCACCTTTTCTAGAAGCAAAAATGATTATGAATTTAATTCAAAATTCCTACCCTAGCTTTTCAAAATTTGGTAGTGAGGACGAAAAAGAGAAGTATATAGAAAAATTAGTAAATATTATTTTTAGTATTAGTTTCAATGAGTAAGAATTAGTTCTGATAATTTTAAAATAGATGGTTTAGAAATTCAAACTGAATTGATAAGAAAACAAGGTATGTTTAATATTAAATGGGAATTTGTGAAAATTGATGGATGCTTACAAGCCGTAATCGAATATCGAAATGAATTGTTCACTGAATCAGAAATAATGTATTTAAAGAAATATTTCCTTGAAACAATCAAAGGAATTATTAAAGAATGAGGGAAGAAATAATGGAAAATCTTTTAGAAGTCAAAAAACTATCAAAAACGTATAAAAACGGAAGAAAAGCATTAGATAATTTAAATTTTAATGTTACAAAAGGTGAGATTCTTGGTTTCCTAGGACCAAATGGTGCGGGAAAAAGCACGACAATAAATATTTTATCTACCTTATTGCAATCTGATGAAGGCGAAATAATATATTTTAATAATGAAAATTTGTCCATCAAGGATGTAAAGAAACAACTCGGAATTGTTCCCCAAGAATTAGCGATTTATGAAGATATCTCAGCCTCACAGAATGTCAAATTCTTTGCTTCTTTATATGGAGTTAAAAAAAGTGAAATCAATGAAAAAGTTGAAAATGCATTAAAAAAAGTAGGACTTGAAGATAGAAAAGATGATAAACCGTCAACTTTTTCTGGTGGTATGAAAAGACGTTTGAATATTGCATGTGCAATAGCACATAGCCCTAAATTGATTATTTTTGATGAACCAACAGTGGGTATTGATCCACAATCTAGGAATCATATTCTAGATTCAATTAAGAATTTAAGGGATGAGGGAGCTACTATCATTTACACAACTCATTATATGGAAGAAGTACAACAAATTTGTGACCGTGTCATTATCATGGATGGAGGGGTAGTACTTTTGAATGATTCTCTTGATGATATTTTAGAACACTATAGTAATTCTAATTATCAAGTTAGAGTAGATCAGCAGTTCTCTCCAGCAGTGTTAGATGAAATTCGTGAATTAACAAGTGTTGAAGAGGTGAACCAAAAAGATGAATTTGAAATAATCTTTAGTATGGGTGAGGAGTCCATGCCGATTAATGTTGTACTGGAGGTTTTAATCAAGTTCAATCTAAATATTACTAGTATTACAATGGTCAAGAAAAATTTAGAAGATGTTTTCTTGCTACTAACTGGGAAAAAATTAAGAGATTAATAGTGGGGTCTGTAATGTTAACAATAATGAAACAAGATACGATGAATCTTTTAAAGAATAAACCAATCATGATGTATCTACTAATTTATCCGGTTGTCCTGATATTAGTAACAGGGTTTGTATTTGGTTCGATTTTTAGTGACGATATTTTAACATCATATGATTATTATGGCGTTACGATGATGATTTATTTATCAATGGCAACTGTCATTATATTACCTGAATTATTATTTGGAAGTAATGTGAAGTATGCAAATTACAGGATTGTATACTCGCCGATCCCACGTTACAAGATTTATTTATCCAAATTAATCGTTTCTATTTCTATTTCGTATTTTATCCTAGCAATTTATATGCTTATTTTTAATAGTATAGGGCTTGTAAACTATGGTAAAACTAATATCGCCTATAGTTTATTACTTGATTTAGCTTTGGTAACCTTTTCTATCACATTTGGAGGTGCTTTCTGTGTGTTACTAAAAAGCGAAGATATTGCAACAAAAATTTTAAATTTAGCTATTAATGTTTTAGCAATTCTATCTGGTTTATTCTTTCCGATGTATATATTTGGGAAAAAAGTTGCTAATTTGTCTACCTTATCTCCAATTTCAAAAGTGATGTCAACATTTTTTTGTATAATTTACGATAAAAATTATAGTTCTTATTTTAATACATTAGGAATTTTGTTACTATGTTCAGTACTATTTTTAATTATCATTCACTTTAAATATCGGCCTGAAAATTTTGGAGAGTAAAATGAAATTTATAATCTTAAGAAATAACTTGCAACGTTTTTTGAAAGAAAAATCATATATTTTTATATCTTTTTTACTAGTTTTTGTAACTATTGCAGCAACATCATTTGTTGTGACAATGAAAAGTCAAAAAGTAAAAATCGGTGTAACAAAAAATGCAATTGAACTATTGGAGATGAGCAATAATAACATTTCTGTCAAAGAAGTAGAAAGGGATGAGGATTATTATGTTAATTTAATAATAGGTAAGTACGATGCATATATTAATAAAGAGGATGGAAAATATAAAGTAACTACAGTAAGAAATTCAACTTTAGGTAAGAAATTAAGTCAGTATTTAAATAAAGGAAAATCTTTAACTGCTCCTACTTCTAGCGGTCATAATCATTATAAAATTATTATTACTGTTATGGCTATGAGTTCTATGATACTATCATTAATACTGTATAGATTCTATTTTGATGATAGAAATGGTCTAGATAAACGAATCTATCTAAGCGGAGTATCAAACTTTTCTTATGTTCTACAGCAGGTAATGTTTAATTTTTTAATTTTATCTATTACGAATTTATTAAGCAGCTTAATTTTATTCCCATTGTTTGATCTTGATATATCGTGGAACTTAGTACTATATATCCTCCTAATTGAGGTATTTTCAGCAAACTTTGGAATGGTTTTATCCACCTGGACTAAAAAAAATCAAGGGGCGCTATTAATAGGAACAATGGTATCTGTTCTGACTATGCTTCTTTCGGGTGCATTATTCTCTGTAAAAAAAGGTTCTATACAAGATAAGATACATTATATTTTTCCTCAGTATTATATTTCAAATTTAGGAAAAAATATTGATGGCAACTCAACTAATTTGACTCAATCGATTACAGTCATTGTAGGATATACACTTTTGTTTTTCCTGATTGCAAATTACTTACAAAATCAAAAAGTAGGTGAATGATACATTTTAAATTGATAGTTCTCCCTTTTATCTGACTTTCGAGGAATAAACTAAATTCAATTTCTAGACTCAAATATCAAGAATCGCTTACCTGACAATATGCCCCCTCCTAATGTGAGTCTAACTACATCATCTTGTAAGTTATCTGAGACATTTGCCTCTATTCAAATAGGCTCCCTAAGCTTAGTGATGGTTTTACCCACCACTGTCTTAGAGAGCCTATTTTTCTTGCATTTCACTTTATAAAACGAGTACTAATAATCGGTCTTCTTTATTTATGACTTCAGGTATGACAAGCTGGACAGAGATAAGATCGCACTAGGTTTCTTTCTCCGCTTTCCTTTTTTAATCGTTGGCATTTTATAACGAATGGTTCAGCTTTAATTCTATCAGGAAAACGAGCCTTGCCAGAATAACTCTCTTAAGCCGTTCTTTTTTAAAAGCCTTCAAAGATTTCTGACGACGACTTCTTGTCATTTCGCTTCCCATCTCAAATCGACCTAAACAATCAATTTAGTTCTTAAAGCTATGAATTGGGGCTGGAATTTGTCCGCCACGTTTGATAAAATCAGCAGACGAAGCCTGATTGACCTTCATGACAGGGGCTGTTCCCAGAAGCCCACCGAATTCAATCATGTCCCCTTCTTTTCCAAGTGGAATAATACGGACCGCAGTAGTTTTCTGGTTGATAACTCCAATCGCTGCCTCATCCGCAATCATAGCCGCGATCGTTTCAGCAGGCGTTGTTTCTGGAATGGCAATCATGTCCAAACCAACTGAACAGATAGCCGTCATGGCTTCCAATTTTTCAAGGTTGAGCGAGCCATTTTGCACCGCCGCAATCATGCCCTCGTCCTCAGATACAGGGATAAAGGCACCTGACAAGCCACCGACTTGGTTGCAGGCCATGACCCCACCCTTTTTGACTGCGTCATTGAGCAAAGCTAGGGCAGCAGTCGTTCCGTGCGTACCTACGGTTTCTAAACCCATTTCCTCCAAAACCCGTGCCACTGAGTCGCCAACGGCTGGCGTTGGAGCAAGGGACAGGTCCACAATACCAAACTTGACACCCAGGCGTTCGCTGGCCATATTGCCGACCAACTGACCGATACGGGTAATCTTGAAGGCCGTCTTTTTGACGGTTTCTGCCACCACATCAAAACTCTCGCCACGCACTTTTTCAAGGGCACGCTTGACCACACCAGGCCCAGACACGCCGACGTTGATGACCACATCCGCCTCGCCGACACCATGGAAGGCACCCGCCATGAAAGGATTGTCCTCAACCGCATTAGCAAAGACCACCAGCTTGGCCGCCCCCATATCAGAAGCCTCCGCCGTCTCCTTGATGATCCGCCCCATGTCCCGCACAGCCGTCATGTTGATGCCCGTCTTGGTCGATCCGATGTTGACTGACGAGCAGACTTTTGTCGTTTGGGCCAATGCCTGCGGTATAGAGTTGATGAGGATTTCATCCCCTTTCTGGTAGCCCTTTTGAACCAGAGCTGAAAAGCCTCCGATAAAATCGATGCCGATCTCATGAGCCGCCTTGTCCAAGGCATGAGCCAAGGGAAGATAATCCGTGGCATCCGTCGCCGCACCAATCAAAGCAATAGGCGTTACCGACACCCGTTTGTTGACAATGGGAATTCCTAGCTCCGCCGCAATCTCATCACCGACCGCTACCAAGTTCTTAGCCTTGGTCACGATTTTAGTGTAAACTTTCTCCGCAGCCTTATCAATGTCCGAGTCGATACAGTCCAAGAGGGAAATCCCCATGGTAATGGTCCGAATATCGAAGTGCTGCTCCTCGATCATCTCAATGGTTTCTCTAACCTGTCTAATATCCATGACCGTTCTCCTTACAAGTTGTGCATAGCATCAAAAATCGCCGCACTTTGAATGTTGATTTTCACGTTCAAACTTTGACCAAAGGCATCCAATTCTGCACGAAGTTGCGTGAAATCTTTCTTCTCATCTGATGACACCACCGCCATCATGGTAAAATACTCATCCAAAACTGTCTGAGAAATATCATCAATATTCAAACCCAATTCCGCAATCTTAGTCGCAACACCCGCAACAATTCCTGACTTGTCCTTACCGACAACTGTAACAATAGCTTTCATCTGAACACCTCTTCTAAATTTTCATTTATTTTATCATAAATATGCAGAAAAAGGTAGAAATCATCTAGTTTCTACTTCTAACATACGTGTTTATAGTCCTTGTTGCTTCTTGTAATCAGTCACAGTCATGCCTGTCCATTTTTTGAAGGCACGGCTGAAGGCATTGACCTCGCTGTAGCCAATCAGATTGGAAATCTCCTCTGCTGGTAATTTCATCTTGAGATAGGAGAAGGTCATGGCCTTTTGGACGGCTTGCAGTTCCTGTTTGAAGCTGGTATTTTGAGCATAACCAAGTTCTTCGCCGTACGTACGCATATTTTCTTGGATAGCTGCCAAGATTTCCAAACGTTCTGCGATTGAAACCTGTGTCCAAGCTTGTGGGTCTAAGTGGTTAAATGCTTCTTGAGCTGTTAGTGTCATAATGATTTCCTCATTCCTTAATTTGTTTTACAAGAATGATTATAGACCTCTGACAGAAAAAGATGAATGACATTTAGCGACTTGTGTTTACCAATTTACGCCAAAGATAAAAACTCCCCAATCCGAAGATGAGAGAGTCCGATCTACTAGTATGGCACTGGAATGACAACCAATACAATAAATTGATTTGATTTAACACTGATATTTAGATGTCCTTTCAATTTCGTAACCCTATCATAAATGCTTTTTATTCCTATACCTTGTCTATCTGGCGATTTGATAGATTTCATACCATCATAATGAATAGCCACATTAGTTTTTTTGATAGAATTAGCTATTTTAAAAACCAATTTGTTATGCTTAAAGCGTAATACTATGTCAATTGGGGTCTTTAAGCCGTTACGTTCAATTTCTTCTATAGCATTATCAAGAATATTCCCAAGAATGGCACACAAATCAATAGCAATAGTACTTAAATCTAAATTATATGGAACTTGTAAATCTAAATTATATAGGATATCATCTTTTTTCATCTTAGATATTTTTTGATTTAATATTGCATCAATGGGGATACATCCTGTAATTTTACGATTAAATACTTCCTGTCCCAATATCTCTTGAGTTATTGTTTGGATGTTCTCACAATCATTATTAGCAGCATAAAAATCAATTGAAGAAATAATATTTTTCAAATCGTGTCTAAGAATGGCTAACTCATTTTCTTGCTTTATAATCTCACTCGTCATGTTATTTTCATCAGAAGCTATTTTGTTTTTGATAATATTGTAGTTTTTTTCACTCAAGTAATTATAAAGCACAATTATAACAATATTAATTAACCACAAATAGCTGTCAAATAAGAGAACTTTACCAAGAGATAACGGTATTTTATGTAATAGCAAGACAATCGAAATAAAAGGAGTGACCGAAAGAATACCATATTCTATTTTGTTCAAACCTATTAAATTGTCTACTTTGAATCGTCTCAATCCTAATACAAATAGCAGAGTCAGCACCATCAGGAAAAATTGAACAAAGAAGATAGCAAATGTTTTAGTTTGTGGTGCATGGTTAAATAGTAAAACAACAATATCTTCTTGAATCAATAACCAAAAAATCAGAAATAAGAAATGAAATATTTTTTTCACTATATCTCCAGATAAAAAGAAGAAGAGAATCAAAAAAGTGAAGAACAGGGAAAAAATTTTCAAATCAATAAAGGTATTCTGATTCACAATTATTGACGTCCTGCCAATAAAATAGATGAATACAATAAAGCAATAGAATCTCAGCTTAGAAATTCTGATAACAAAAAAATGCTGTAAATAGATCCAAATTATAAAGCTTTGAAATAAAAAAAGAGAGAGGAGACCAGTCGTTTTAAATAAACCAATCATAATCCAAAACTCCTCTCAATAAATTGATTATAGGCTGTAACTACCGCTTTCTTTCGACTTCTACTGATAGCAATACAATCGCCATTTACCATTGTTACTTCATTTCTATTAAAAGATGCAACATAGTCTAGATTAATTATTGTACCGCTATTAACTCTAACGAAATGTGTTTGAGGCACCCCTTCTTCAATTGCCGATATCTTCCCATAAAACGACACATTACTACCATCAACTAATTCAAGATGAATTTTTCTACCAAATTCAGAGTACAGGCATACAATATTATCTAAAATCACTTGAAAATGTTCCTTACCTACTTGATAGAATAGGAATTTCTGTTTAGCAGTCAATTCTACAAGAACATCCTTAAGAACAGCTCTCAGTTTCTCAATAGATACAGGTTTTATTAGATAACGAAACGGAGAGACTTCAAAACTCTCTAAAGCATACTGTTCATAACTTGTAACGTAAATTAAGATAAAATTCCGATCAATATCCCTCAATAGTTTTGCAGTCTCAATCCCATCAATTCCTTCCATTTCAATATCCAAAAACACCAAGTGATAACTATCCTTCTGAGTCCTCATCGCTTTCACCAGACGCTCCCCTTTATAATAACCATCAATCTCATATTGAATGTGGCTCTCATCAAAATACGTTGAAATTTGAGTCTCCAAATGACTAACCTGTAAGCTATCATCATCACAAATTGCTATTCTATACATCTATTTCTATAAATTCCTTTTTGGAATATTATATCACTCACAATGCTTTCTTTTCAAATCCTTTCATGGTAGCAATCAATAATAATATACACATCAAAAAATAACTTAACAAATGAGCTATAGACAAACTAATTGTAAATTGATAATTAGGTACAACAAAAAAATATCCAGGAATAAATTTAGAAATAACAGTAACATACGACAACAGTTGACATAAAAAATAGACACCTAAACTTATAAATGCAGCTACTATCGCTGAAACATGTAGTGATAAATAAAAAGCAACGCTAGCAAGCAAGATAATAAAACCTAAATTTACCAAACTAATGACTATTGACTGTACATTCGTAGCATGTAATTCCAAAAAATTCTCATAGCCATATTCACTTCTAGATACAAAACAAATATAAGTGGCTAGTGATGATAAGCAGTTCAGTACATACAAAAATAAGATTGATAAGATGACAACTATATATTTAGAAATAATCAATGTTTTCTTACTAGATACTCGGTTTACTTCTAGTAAAATTTGCCCACCTTGGATTTCTCCTCCTAAAATAAAGGAAGAAGTATACAAAATTAACAATAAGGGAATGGTTAAGATTAGTAAGAACGTCCACATCGTCGTGATAAAGGTAACTAAATCTAATTTAGCACCGATTTTCACAAAATCCCAATGTAAGAAAACACCCAATCCGTAAACTAAGGACCATAAGGATAACACTGCTAATACGATAAAATTTTTCCGTTTCAGTAATTTATAGAGTTCTGCTAAAATAATAGATTTCATAATTTTACCCCCTAAACAATGCCTCGATAGAATCTTTTATTGTGATATCTTTGATTTCACCGTTATACTTGTAAATAAGTTTTAAAATTGAATTTAGCGTTGATACATCCTGCGGTAGAATTATCTGATTTTCTTTTATATCGACTAAAACTTTCAAACATTCCTCTAGCTCTGGCACTACATGATCCAAGGTTATAATTATTTTATTTTCTCCCAGTTTAGAATACGTTTCAACACGCTTTTCATTTATAAATAAGAAATAATCACAAATTTCTTCAATTTCGTGTAACTGATGTGATGAGATTAAAATTGTAACACCCTTTTCTTGACGTAGCTTTACAATATAATCTAGAAGAATCCTAACTCCTGCGGGATCCAAACCAACAAATGGTTCATCTAAAATCAAAAATTCAGGATCATCCAACAATGATAAAGCCAAACCCAATCTCTGTTTCATACCAAATGAATAAGATTTTACTGGTTTTTTACTATTATCTAAACCAACAAATTTTAACAACCCATCAATTCGGTCATCTAAATCTTTTTCACTGAATGTTGAAGAATACATAGAGAATAATTTCAAATTATCATATGCAGAAAAATCTTCAAATAACTTACAATCTAAAAGAAAACCTATTTTATTTAAAACCGTTCTCTTAGTATGATAATTCGAATCACCTTCAAATTGAATATCACCTTCAGTTCGTGATGTGAGACCCAATATCATCTTCATTAGAGTAGTCTTCCCACATCCATTTTTTCCAATCAAGCCAACTATATCTCCTGATTGGATGTCAAAATTGATATTAGTTAACACTTCTTGTGAACCAAACGATTTACTTAAATTACACGCTCGTAGTATTGTACTCATGAATATTACCTCCACTAGTTTCAGTATGCACTAAATAATTATCGAACTAAATCTTTTCAAAAGAGATTCATCTAAATTATAAGAAATCATTAAGATATTTTTCTAAATCCAAAAATTTATAAGCTATTACTTTTGATGATTGTTCATCTAAAGTAAACTCAGCTTTATCAAGTTGATGTTTTTAGTATAGCCCAAATAAGCAAAACAAAAGCTCTTTTGTACTAATTTGTATGTTTACTTGTAGTATCTGGTAATTCATTCTTTTACTCACATTATTGATTATTTGATTGGGGATTCTCCCCAATCAAATCAAAAAACTCGCTTTCGCGAGTTTGATTGTTTATTTTACCAATTGCGACCGACGGGCATAGGCTTTCCAGTCAATCCCACGCGCTTCGCACCAGTTTTGTACATTTGGAGCCAAGACCAAATCTTTCTGACGGAGGTCAGAAATGTTCTTAGCACCCAGCATGGTCATGATTTCAGCCATCTGCCATTGATAAGTCTTAATAGCCTGCAAGCCATCGTCAAAACGATGCCCCTTACCATCCTTGACATACTGAAGGAAATGATTGGACATACCAACAAGGTCTGCACCGAGGGCCAATGATTTGACAATATCTAGTGGCGTCTTAATACCACCAGATGCAATCAAACTTGGGCGAACTTCTTCAGGGACAGACATGGCTTCCACCAAGGATGTCACAGTTGACTGCCCCCAACCTTCTAAATAGGCATAATCATTGAAGGTCCGACGGGCATTTTCAATCTTGGCGAAATCCGTCCCCCCAGTCCCAGACACATCAATGGTCTTGACACCGACAGAAGCCAGCTGGACAACTGTTTCTCGGCTCATACCAAAACCAACTTCCTTGACGATAACCGGTACTTCCATCTCCCGCACCAAGGTTTCAATATTCTTCAACCACATGGTAAAGTCACGGTCTCCCTCAGGCATGACAATCTCCTGAGGTGCATTGACATGGATTTGGATGGCATTGGCCTCCAACAAATCCACCGCCCGTTTGGCGTTCTCAACACTGTGGTGGGCACCTAGATTGGCAAAAATAATACCATAAGGATTTTCCCGACGCATAACGGAGAAGCTTTCCGCAACAGACGAATCCTTGATCGCCGCACTAACCGAACCTGAAGCCAGAGCAATCTTCCCAAAATGCCCCATAATTCCCAACAGACGATTGATTTCCCGCGTCTTCTTGCTTCCACCGGTCATGGCATTGATGAAGAAAGGAAAGGCAAAGTCCAAACCAGCTACGCTGGTCGAAATATCCACTTCATCCACCCTGGTCTGAGGTAGGGAATGATGGACAAACAAGGTCTTCGTAAAGTCCTTAGCCGGTGTGGCACTGTATTGCTGGTTGGCCAAGCCAACGTGTTGATCCTTGCGGTCTAAACCAAATTCTCCTAGATAAAACATAGGGTTCTCCTTATTCTCTACTTGTGATCTTTAGTTGGAGTGGAAGAATGCCGGCTTGTTGCCAAGCCTTCTCAATCGCTACTTTTTGTTCCTTACTGTCTACCAAGCAAATGCCGCAGTCACCACCGCCTGCACCAGATGATTTGGCCACCGCTCCATAAGTCTGGGCCAGGTCACAGAGTCGGCTCAGTCGAGGCGTTTCAATGACCAAGCCCATTCCTCTCGCAAAGTCTCGTAAGAGCTTGCGGTTCTGAGAAATGGCCTGTCTTACTGACGCTGAGTCATTTGTCTGGCAAGCTAATATCATCTGCTCTACACAGGTCTTGGAGTCGGCTAGAAACTGGCTATGAATGTGCTCTTTTTCTGCCTGACTTTTTTGGCTTTCCATCTGGGAAACCAATCGGTCTGTCGAAGCCGCCGACCCTGTCCAGCCAACCAAGAGTTCTAAGCCTTCTGGTAGCTGGATAGGGCTGATGGACAAACCCTGCCAATCACTTTCCACCAAATCAAGCAGAGACAGCTCTGCCATTTTCCCTAAAAGCCAAGAACGGTCCAGGGAATGATAGGCGATCAAGCCACCAAAACTGGAAGCCGCCAAGTCACCGAAGGAACCCGTCATGCCTAGCTTGGTCTGGGCCAGGGCTGCCAGCTTATAGGTCAGCATGGCATCTGGTCGGTGACCATAGTAGGTCAGCATGGCATCTGGTCGGTGACCATAGTAGGTCAGCAGGGCCTTGACCGTCGCAACCGTCACTGCCCCTGACGACCCCAAGCCATACTTGGCACCTGAAGTCTGGTCATCCAGATCAGATTGGACCGCTAGGCTGTAGGTTGCTTGACAAGACTGACCTTTGGCCGTCAAATATTCCTCTGTCACCTGCATGGCGGTTTCAATCAGAGCATAGGGATGGTCCCCTTGGACATGAACGATACCTTCCTGACGTTCCCAGGTCAGATAGAGGTCTGCTTGCTGGCTGGAGTGAAGAAGGCCTCGGTCACTTGGTTCAATGGTGACAGTCAGGTATTGGTCAAGAGCCGCAATCACTGCGGGATAGCCTGCCTCGACGACTGCGTATTCCCCTGCTAGAAAGAGTTTTCCAGGTATCTTTACTTGTACTTTCATGCTACAAGCCCTTTTCAAACGCTGCTTGCGAAGCCTGCCACTCGTCTTCGCTGAGGACATAGGCAGCAGGACCAGGCTTGCTGGTAATGATTTTCTCTCTTGGGAAGACTTTGGCCAATTCAGCTACTAGCTCATCCATTTGACTTGCTCGGCAGAGGACCTTGACATTTGGTCCCGCATCCATGGTCATGTAGGCTGGTAAGCCACTTTCCTCACGAACCTGACGGACTGCCTCTTGGGCCACTAGGCTATCGGCTGACCAGTAGGTAAAGGGCGGATTGGCAGAAAGAGTCGTTGCATGCATTTTCATACCGTTGTGTTCCGTAATCTGACCAAGTTTTTCAAAATCACGGTTGGCAATAGCTGCCTTGATGTCCACCAAGTCTTGTTTGGCAGTTTCTACCCAGGCGGAATAAAATGGCGAGGTAGCAACCGTGTGGTCCATTCCCTCTCGACTAGCAATCTTCTTCGGTCCAGTATTGACGGCTAAGACGACCATGGCAATATCCCAATCGGCATCGTCAATGGGATGAGCCATAGAATCTTCCGAACCCGTTCCCATATCCCACTCGACAAATCCACCGAATAGGCTACGAGTGCTAGAGCCAGAACCCCTGCGAGCAAGGGTTGATAGGGTGGCTGGTGACAAATCTAAATCCAAGGCAGTTGCGGTTGCAAGTGCAAGTGCTGCGAAGGCTGATGCTGAGCTGGCCAAACCAGCCGCCGTCGGAACAAAATTTAGACTTTCCACTCGGGCAAATGCCCTTTCACCTATATATTCGCAAAACAAATTCAAAAATCGAGAAATTTTTAAAATTTCTTTTTCTTTTTGTAAGATTCCGTTGAGATAGAACTCATCAGCAGTTAATTCTGGGTCAAAAACGACCTTGGTATCCGTATAAAATGCGTCAAGGGTCAGGGATAAACTGGAATTCATAGGTAGGAATAATTCCTTATCGCGTTTTCCCCAGTATTTAATCAAGGCAATATTGGTATGGGCACGAGCAATGCCTGTTTGTTTAGTCATTGGTTTCTCCTAAGTACTGTATCCAGGTTTGGCGGGCGCCAGCTTGGTCAAGGATGTGTGCAAGATTTTGGGCATCCTGGGCTGTTCTTGCCAGGGCAATCATGCAGCCTCCTCGACCGCCACCAGTTAATTTGGCTCCAAGGGCTCCATTTTCTTGGGCAAGGCTGACTAGCTTATCCAGGCTGGGATCAGACACGCCTAATTTTTGCAGGAGGGCATGAGCTTGGTTCATTCTGCTTCCTAGAAGCTCTGCCTGGTCTGTGGCTAAATCTTCCTTGGCCTGTCGGGTCAAGTTGCCCAGTTCTTCTACTAGCTTGATAGCCTCTGGCTTTTTCTTCAGCAAATCCGCCACGTCTGAAATGGCTTCTAAGGTGTTTCCCGTCACGCCTGTATCAGCCACCACCAAGTGGGCATGGAGTTTCAGCTCCAAGGGTTCGATGGGCTGGTGCTTGATAAAGAAGACGGGGGACTTGCCGCTGGTGGTCGCCGCATCGATGCCTGATGGATTCCCGTGAGCAATTTTTTCCGAAGATTGGACGATGTCCCAGAGTTCGCTGTCGGTCAGTTCTTTTTCATAGTAGGCAAAGAGGGCGCGTGCCACTGCAACTGCCACGGCTGCACTGGAGCCCATGCCTCGCTCGGCGGGAATAGTCGAACTAATCTCGATATGAATAGCTGGGTCTGTCGGTGCTCCGATACGATAGAGCGAGAAACGGATGGCATGCTTGAGGCTTTCCCAGATTTTTGGCATCTTGTGAACTAAGCCTTTATAAAAGTCACAAGCAACAGTCAGCGCTTCCCCTTGAGCAGTTACCTGAGCAATAATTTCAACAGCAGAAAAAGGCATGGCAATAGCAGGCTGGCCATAGACCACCGCATGCTCTCCCATCAAAATGATTTTCCCATTTGCTTTTCCTACTACCGACATACTTTTCTCCTTATACAATCACTACTATTATACCACTTTTACATAAGAATAAAACACACGAAAACAGCCGACCGCGGCCGACTGTTCTCTGGAGATTATATGATACCTAGCTCTTTGTCGCTTGCGACTTAGAGATAGGGACACCTTTAGGTGAAAAGATGGACGAATATAAACTAAACAAACTTCCAAAATGTGCCGAAACATGAAAACAGCCGGCCGCAAAATGAGGCTGTATATTTCCTCTTTGCTTTGAGTTTCAAGGCTCAGACCTCTTACAGTCCACTGAACTGTAAAATTCATACGATTTTATATATTATCGTATCTAAAAATTTGAATACAACCTAGAAACTCGGAACTATTAATACTTCTCATCTTTTTACACCAATCAAAAACACCTAATTCCAACTCATTCTGAGGAATTTAGATGTTTTATCATCATCTGAACTGATTCCAAATTTTAACTTAGCATCACTGATGGAATCTTATCTCCGAATAATATCACATATGTAAGCAATAATACACTAAATTTAATGAATTTCTTTTTCCTCTTGCGACTCCTGTTCCAATAAATCTATAAGGAGTGACTGAGCTAAATTTTTTAAGAGCTCGTCGCCTTCTAAGTCATAAACAACTATTGATTTTTTAACCATATCAATTGCTTCTGAAATAATGGAGCGTTTTGCTAATATGTTGGCTCTCATTAACAAAGTATTGCCTAACATAAATAAAGTATTTCGACTCTTTAATATTTCTAGTGATTCTGCATTATAAACCAAGGCTTTTTCAAAGTTGTTACACAGGTACAAAATTCTAGAATATCCGTATTGAAATAATACTTTCAACTCCCAATCATTTGACTCATGATAGTGATGAATGAGACTTTCATATTGGTTCATTGATGCTACATACTCTTCTAACTCCGAATATATTCCTGCAATAGCAATACCAACTCGTAAAAATAGATTAGCATTTTCAACCAAAGTAGGCAGCAACCCTTCCAAAATCTCTAAAGCCTCATTTGACTTTTTGTATTTCCCAAATAACAATACCCCGTTAAGATATTGTATATATGGACTTTGAATCGGAGATACAGAATCTTTTGAAATAAACTGCAAAAAATATTCTAATGTATCATACTCTCTTCGGTAAAGAATGGATTTCAATTCATCCGTAAGAATAGATTCTTCTGTACTCTTCTTTAGTTGAAACAATTCCAATATCACACTAGAATCAATGTCTAATTTTTTGACGAGCTTAAAAAATAATTCGACTGATGGAGAAACTTCAGCTTTTTCAATTTTACTAATAACTGCTTGAGCACAAATACCCTCAGACAGTTCTTTTTGACTAAATCCTTTCTCCAAACGAGTCCGCTTAATAAGACTAGCAATTTTTTCTTTCACAATTCACATTCCAATTCATAGTATTTTCTCTATTGTACCACTATTCGGTTGAATTTCCCATATTTCATCGTATAGGCCTAAATCCGACTCTGAATAGTGATGAGCAACCTCAAAGATTGTAATTGGTAAATTGGCAAGTTTTTTACGAATGAGGGCTGAGGATTGTTTATCAATTGCCGATGTCCCCTCATCAACCAATAAAATTTTCTTATTATGAAGGAGGGCTCTGGCAATCTCAATACGTTGTTTTTGTCCTCCTGATAACTGCGCCCCATTTTCACCATAATATTTCTCTAAACAATCCTCACCTAGCTCTTCTACCAACCCCAGTTCTGAAAGCAAAGCTAACAACTCCTCCTCACGGACTGATTCAAGTGCCATTAGGAGATTCTCTTTTAAGCTTGCCTCAAAATAGTAGGGTGATTGTTGGATTCTTGCCATTTGAATGCTAGGATTACTTATTTTTTTCTGATGATTTAATACAGATATTTCCCCTTCCAACGGTTGCAGTACACCCTGTATGCTATCTAGTAAGGTCGTCTTTCCACTTCCTGAAGCTCCTCTTATAAGTATTTTACGACCATACGGGACTGTAGCATTAAAATTTTTGATAATTGCTGCTCCATGTCCAATGGCTACTCCTGAAAAATGAATCTCAGGCGTCACTATTGATTCATCAATATGATTTTCAGACACTTCCTGTTGCTGAGCATCCTGTAACATTTTCTCTAATTTTTTTCGAGTTGGCTCCGTTGATTGTATCATTCGTAAATAGTTCGAAACATTTCTAAATGGATAAATAACACGGTCGCTGGCTAAGAATAAAGCGATAACAATACTAGCATCTAGTTTCCCTTGGGTTACAAATACTAGTGCTACAGTTATTGGAACAATATAACTCAACCACGATAACATGGAAGAAACGAGATTAACTATGCTGTGTTTATTATTTAATGCCTCATTACTATTTTCTAAGTCATTGACAACTGTTTCAGCCATCCCTAAAAACTTACGATTCGCACCATATGTCCATAGAACCGAAAAACCTTGAAAAATATCTTTTATGCTACGAATAAATTTCTCATTCGACTTTGTAAAGTGCTCTGTTGCTGTTCCTAGATATTTGCTAAATAGTATGGCTGGTAACATTGGAAGAAATGAGAAAATAATAAATAATACAGAAATTGCAGGACTTAGATAGACAAGATATATCAATGAAACTGCCCCTAAAAGACTGTAGTATAAGCAATCAAAAAGGACGGAAAAATATTTATCTTCTACTAATTTTAAATCTACTGTTAATACCGCAAGAGACTCTGTAACATCTAATGCATTTCCCTTATTTCCAAGATAGTTTAACAGCTCCATCTTATACTTTTTATTCAGATTTTTTAGTAAATCATTTTTTATTATTGAAACAAATAAATCTGATAATTGAATCAATAAATAGAACAATATACTGCAACCAGCGAATAGTAAAACATCTTTTACAGTTGATTCCGAGCTAAATTGACTAACTCTCGAAATAACTTGAGACATAATAATACCGTCAAAACTCGCTCCTACCAATGCAAGCAAGAGTAAACATATTTTAAACTTAGGCAATATTCTCCATACCTGTTTTAATTTCATAATCCGTTCTCCATTTTCTAAAGATTTCATCAAGTAAATATAAAGCAAATTCTGAAGGCGCTGTTTGCACACCTTGCTTATATTTAACGTATCTGTATAAGACAAGTATAGAATACTTTTCCAGAAAAATCAATTACTTTTTTTGTTTATTTTATAATTTTTACAATATTTTTGAATTATATTCTGTTTTAGAGTGTCTTTTTACTAAAAATCTATCTAAAGAGAAAAATTCACTTTACAGATTTAACTAGATATAAAAAGTCTGAAAATGATTTTAGTTGAAAAAGTCTGTTAACAAAGATAGGGACACCTTTAGGTGAAAAGATGGACGAATATAACTAAGCAAACTTCCAAAATGCGCCGAAACACGAAAACAGTCGACCGCAGTCGACTGTTCTCTAGAGATTATGTGATACCTAGCTCTTTGCCGCTTGCGACTTAGAGATAGGGACACCTTTAGGTGAAAAGATGGACGAATATAACTAAGCAAACTTCCAAAATGTGCCGAAACATGAAAACAGCCGGCCACGGCCGACTGTTCTCTGGAGATTATATGAAAAAGATATGCCAGCCGTTTGAGCTTTAGCTCTTACGGATGACGATACTGAATGAAATTCAGTAAAGTTGTTCGCTATTTCTAGCTTGAATATAGTATATAGCTACTAACTTAAAAGAAACTGAAAGTTTTCTTAGCCCTATCTTAAATTGATTCTTGTTTTGAATACCTATACTGAAAAAATAGCACCCCTGCTCGGAAGGCATTATCTAAAATCGTTGCGAGCCAAATGGCTGACAAACCGATTTTAAAAAATGTTACAAGTAAATAAGCTATGCCAATCCGCACTAGCCACATACCGATAGTTGTGGCATAAAAGGGTAATCTAGCATTTCCTAAACCTTGCCACAGAGCTGTCAAAATAAGAGTACCAGCTGTAAAGGGAACTCCCAACATGGCATAAAATAATACTGTTTGACTAGCTTGTGCTACTTGAATATCCTTAGTATAAAGACTGATTAGGAAAGGCCCCGCAAAATGAGTCACACCAGCTACCAAAAACATAAACAGCAAAGAAAGACTAAAGCTTGTTCGAAAAATATGTCGGACCATAGCCTTATCCTGTCTGTGTTTCGCTGTAAGGATGATTGTCGCGGTAGCAATCCCTAAAGCCGGCATATAATTAAACTGCGTCAGGGTTTCTCCAATCGCATTTCCAGCTACCGTCGCTGTTCCTAAGCTGGTAATCAAAGCTACGACTACCACATCTCCCACCCGCATCATCAACCGTTCACCAGTTGCTGGCAGGGCAAGTCTAAGCAGTTCTTTATCAAAGGACCAGGTCCATGGTTTTAAAGAAATTGGTAAGCGAGACCAAAGCAGGCTACAACCAATCAATCGCGATAATACCGTTCCAATCGCAACCCCTGCTACACCTGCATGAAGCACAAAGACTGCAAATGCTGAAAATAGTGCATTTAAAATGTTAGAAAGCAGGCTGATATACATAGGAAAACGTGGTTCCCCCAAGGTTCGTAAGATTGCACTCAAACTTGTCATAAGTCCAAAAAAAAGCGCTCCCCCACCAACCAATATCAAATAAAGACCTCCAGCCTGTACCACTTCTGATTCTGCCCCCAAGCTAGTAAGTACTATTGGACCTGCCAGAACTGAAAAAATTCCTAAAAGGAGACCGATAAAAACTGTAAACTTGACACTTTCACTAGCAGTTCCTCCAATGCCTTCTGAACCCCCTTCACCCAAAGACTGAGCCAAACGAGAAGACACCGCTGCTGCTAGGGCAATAAAAACCGCCTGATAGACGGCTAAAATATTATTAGCAAGGGAAACTCCAGACAAAGCTACGATGCCAATACTGGCTACTAGATAAGAGTCTACTACTCCCATTAACATCTGGAGAAGGTTTTCCCCCATGGCTGGAAAGGCAATGGTTAAAATTTCTTTATAGGTTTGTTTGTTCATAATCTCTATTTCAACTGTTTAATATCTACTATTTTATCACAAACAAGATTCAATAGCTCTTCATCGTGAGAAATTAACAAAACCAACTTATTCTTCATTTTTAAGTCTACTAAAGCAGAAGCAACTTGTTGCATTCGTCTCAAATCCAAGCCGCTCGTCGGTTCATCAAAAATGAAAATTTCCTTATCTGCCAGTAAGCTGGCCACTATCATCACGCGCTGTTGTTCACCACCCGATAAACTGACCGGATGCCTCTCCAACAAGTCCGATAGACCAAAACGAGCTACCAAACGTTCATCGACAGCTCTATTTTTCCTTCCAAGAGTAAGTTCTCGCTTAACACTTTCCGCAAATAGTTGGAGTCGAACATCCTGCATAACAAAAGCTGTTTTTTCCAATCTCTGGCGACCAGACAAGGTTTGACCTTGCCAAGAAATCCTACTCTTCTTATCTTCCGCTAAACCGACCAGATAACGAGCAAGGCTTGTTTTTCCAGAACCATTCGATCCAACCAAACCCACCACCTGCCCTGGTGCCAAGCAAAGCTTTTCAATCTTGTAGAGAGTATTCTCTTTCTGACTTACCGATAAATTTTCAACAAGTAACCCCTCTTTATCATTAACAAATTGGCCCGCCAGCTCCGCTATTGCCCGCCCAAAAGGTTCCGAATCGTAGCAACGCAACCCCATGTCCTGACGACAGGAATCTGTTCGATTTAAAAATTCTTCTGCCAGATAGTCAGTCACCAAGTGCCCATCTTGAAAATATAAATAGCGATCTGCCAACTGACTGAGATAAGACAGTCTATGCTCGGCAATAATGATGGTCTTTCCTTGGCTTTTTAAAGTTTTCAAGATGTCCTGTACAATCGCAATCCCTTCCTGATCTAGGTTGGCAGTCGGCTCATCTAAAACCAAGACACCTGTCCCTTGCATAGCTGCAACGGCCAAGGCTAGACGTTGTTGCTGACCACCTGATAGACTGGAAATCGTTCGCTGGCTAAGAGAAGCCAAACCAAATAATTCCATAACCCAAGCCAGGCGATTCTCGATTTCTTCTCTTGATAAACCCTGATTTTCACAAGGGAAAACCAATTCCTGCAAGACCTGACTATGAAAAAATTGAGTAGACGGATGCTGAAAGACTGAAGCAATGTGCCGAGATGTTTCTTCCAGACTAGATTTTTGTAAATCCAAGTTCCCTAAGAAAATTTGTCCCGAAAGCTGAGCAGGATAATATTCTGGCGTCAAACCATTCAGTACCTTGAGAAAACTAGACTTCCCAGAGCCACTCTGCCCACATAAAACAACACACTGGCCTTCTGGAATGGTCAGATTCTCTATCTGCAAGGCTGGTTTATCTGCCCCTGAATAAGTTAATGCTACATTTTTTACCGTCACAGCCGGACGAGAATCAGAAAAACGAGACAACATAAGCAAAGACTCCAATCTAGCACGGTCCAAGACGACCGAATATATGCAGGTGATTTTGTAGATACAGCCAAACCTTTTGTCAGACTGGCTACCGTCAATTCCTGAGCTGTTCGCAAGAGAGACATCATCAAGGGAACCAAGAAAAACTCCATGTACTGGAGTGGCTTACAAACCACATCTCTCTTCCGTAAAAAAATTCCTCTAACCTTCAAAGAGGCACAAATCGTACGAGCATCCTGTTTAATGGCAGGTAGGAAACGAAACATTATTCCCAACGTCAAAAGAAATACCTCTGGCAGGTGCCATTTCCGTAAGCCATGAATGAGTTCGTAACCACTTGTCGTCATCAGCAATAGATGTCCTGCCAAAAGCGGAGGCCATGTATAGGTCAATACAAGCAACAAATGCGTCAACCATGCTGGAAAAAATGTAATATAGGATAACAGACAAAAAATAGAGTAGGCTATCGGACTCATTATAGCCATTTTCCGCTTTCCAGAAAACCAGAAAAGCCGGCTAAGGCCTAAGACCAGCACTGCATTTTCTAGTATTGTAAGACGCATCCCATAGGTAAAACTAGTGAAGATGACGAGAATAATTTTTGTACGAGCATCTAATTTCATGAAAGATAACCTGATTGTTTAAAATAGCGCTGAAGCATATATTGACCAAACAGACCACTGATAAGAGCTGTTAAGATAATAGTCGTTGACAACCAGAGTACATTCCCTGGAGTGAAATCAAGCATGACACGAGCGATGTATTCAGCTGATTTTCCACGTGCCAAAAGATTGGCCTCATAGGTATCACGCATGAACCACATAAGAATAATCGGTCCCAGGTTTCCAAAAGAGAAAATGATATAGCTAAGAAGATTGGTCCATTTTTGTTTATAGTGACCTGACTTCGCTACCATTTCTGCCAAAAAACCAAAGGTCAAGCTTGGGAGAAAGGCCGCTGTCATATAGCCTGATAGGAAAAAGAAACAGGCCATTACTGCTCCAACTAGACTAATTGAACCAAATTTACCAACCTTGGCTACCAATAACATATAAACAGGTCCTGCCAAAAGGGCTGCTCCAGCAGGTGCATACATCATGTTACCCGAACGATCAAAAACCAAGCTCAACAAGGTTCCTAGACCAACACAAACAAAGTAGAGGGCAGCAAAAGCCCCTGTTACCATCAGATCTTTTACTTGTAATTTCTTCATTTATTTTTCCTTTACTAATTGTCCGTCTTCCAAGCGGAAAATGGTATCCGCACAAGCCATGGTCGAGCTTCTATGGGAAATCAAGAAGACCATGCCCTGGCAGTGTTCCTTAACCAGTTGGATAAAGCGGGCTTCATTGAGCGAATCCAAGTTGCTGGTCGGCTCATCAAAGATATAGCAGTCCGCATTTTTGAGCAGGGCCCGCATGAGTTCCAAGCGTTGTCCTTCTCCTGCTGAAAAGTCACTGGCTTCTACAAGCGTATCCAAGCCCTGCGGTGCTGCCAAAATCCGTTTTTTCATGTGGCATTTTTCTGCCAAGTCCATAATGGTTTCATCCGACACATCCGTCCGACCCAAGAGGAGATTTTCCCGAATGGTCTGGCGGAAGATTTGCGGCACCTGAGGCACATAGGCAAAGGAAGCCTGCAAATGAGCCTTGTCCACCTTCCGACTATCCAAGCCAGACAGGTTGATTTGACCTTGCTGCCAGTCATACCACCGCATGATCAATTTCATCAAGGTGGATTTTCCTGCACCTGACTCACCGACCAGACCAATGATACCTCCCTGTTCAAACTGGACAGACAGGTTGCGATAAAGCCCTGTTTCTCGGTCATCATAGTCGAAGTCAACTTGCTCAATAGCAATATCCGTCACGCTGACCTCAACCAAGTCACCTGTTCGCTCTGCTTCTTTTTCATCCAAAAGAGCATAGATGTTCCGACCAGCATTCATAGCCCGCTTGAAACCAAGAGGCAGACGGCTGAGCTCCAAGAAGGGAGCAAAGGAGCTGGTAAAGGACACCAGGAGGGCCACACCAGTTGCCAAGTCCAAGCTCTGACTACCAAGCAAGTCGAAGGTCAACCAGGCAAAGCCCATGATAGACAGGCCCACCACCAAGAAGGAAACAGCATACTGCATAAAGTTGGTCTGGGCAACCTTTCGCTCCTGACCATTGACCTCTTGACTTTTCTGTGTCAGATTGGCAAAACGAGCATCTGTCTGCTGGAACTGCATGAGATCCTTCATGCTCTTCAGACTTTCAATAAAGTAGGAAACATAGCCCTTACGACTGGCATTTTGCTCCTTGAGCAAGGGTTGCAACTGCTGGGCAAATCGATTTGGAATGGCAATAGCCAGCAGGGCGTAGGTCACCAAGGCTAAAAGGACCAAGCCCCAGCTGGACAGACCAAAATAGACCGTCAAGCCAAGAGCCACCAAAATCCCTGTACAAATCGGGGCAATGGTATGAGCAAAGAAAACCTCCAAGGCCTCAATGTCCTCCCCAATCATCTTGAGCAGACTACCACTGTCCTGCCGATCCAATTTCCCAGGAGCCAAGGCCCGCAATTTCGCAAAAATCAGACGGCGGTAGGCAGCCAGAGTATGAAAGGCCACATAGTGACCAAAGTAGTGTTCGCCATAGCGGAAGGCACCCCGCAGAAGAGCTAGAATGACTAGAGCTCCCAAGGTCCATAGCGGAGCAGGATTGCCAGTAAGGGCATCGAAAGCCAGATAGACCAAGATGACTGGAATAGCAATGGTCACCACCTGTCCCAAGACCGCAAAGCAAACCGCCACCGCAATCCGTGACAAGAGGTGTTGCATCGAGCCTAAGAGTCTCGGAATCAGCACACTTGTTGGCATTTCTTTCTTATCCATAAACTGCTTCCTCCAATTCTCTTTGTTGATCAACCAGCTGACGATAGGCAGAGCTAGTCTGATAAAGCGTGGCATGATTGCCTGTCACAGCTCCCTCCTCAGACAAGAAGAGAATATCATCTGCCTGCTCTACCTGCTTCATCTTATGTGTAATAATAATAGCAATCGCATCCTTGGCCACCAAGTTAATGAGGTCGTAAATCAAGCCTTCATTGTCCTGATCGACGCTGGACGTCACCTCGTCAAAGATATAAAGGGAGCGTTTGGCCAAGACCGCACGGGCACAGATGACCTGCTGGCGTTGACCAGGCGACAAGAAAGCCCCATCATCGCCCACAATCGTGTCCAAACCGTCTGGCAGATTTTTAACAAACTGCAAGACCCCATGCTGATCTGCCCAGGCCAAGATGTCCTCCTTAGACCAGTCGCAAGCCATGCGTAAATTCTCATAGATTGACTGGTTGAGCAAGGTTGACTGGCCCGACACATAGAGGACCTGCTCATTCAGAGATAACTGACTAACACCTGAAATCTCCTGCTGACCCAAGTAAATAGCTCCCTTATCCGCCCGCAAGCGTCCCAAGAGCAGCTGGGCCAAGGTCGTTTTCCCCTGCCCTGACTCGCCCGCCAAAGCATAGACCTTGCCAGCCGTCATGGTCATAGAAATATCTTTTAAGACTGGCTTTTCTCCGTAGGCAAAGGCCAGATTTTCCAATTTCAGACTGTCAAAAACAGGCACATGGGCAGCATCGATTTCCCGCTCCGCTGTCATGCTGTCCAAGAAACCAAAAATGCGATCCGCCATCTTGGTATTCATCATGACCAAGTGCATACCGTAGCCCTGCTCCCGTATGGGTGCAAAAAACTCCGTCGCAATGAGGACAAAGAAGAGCATACTAAAGGGGGAGAGATTGCCTGCCGCTAGGCTATTGACCGCCACAAAACCAGACAGACCAATCCCCAGATACATGACCACATCCATGTAACCTACCGCTTGCAGCTGGAAACTGAGCAACTCCATGGTCGCATCGCGGAAGTCCTCCGCCTGCTCATTGAAGGTCTTTTCATAAGCCGCGTCCGCCTGATAGGAATAGAGGATGTTGAGCCCCTTGAGGTCGTCCAGGAAAAGATTGCCCACATCCATGTAGGAACCCCAGTAGCGATTCATAATCCGCTTGGACCGCTTCTGCATAGCGATAATGGAAATGGGAATCAGAGGCAGGGCCAGGATGAAAATAACCGCACCCAGCGGAAAAATCAGAAAGACCAGCAAGAGAACAGTCGCACAGTTGAACTGGGTCCGCAAGGAAGAAGCCATGTAGTAGGAATAGTAGGTATCCAGGCTGTCAATTCCTTGCGAAGCGATGTTAAAAACATCCGCCGCTGTCGCTTTTGATGCAAACTGACCGTCCTTGGCCAAGAGGGCCTCAAAAAAGGACTGCTTGAGCGAATCCCGAGCAAACTGGGAACCCAAGCCCTGCAAACGCTTGGCGATCAAGGCCACACCGTAACCAAAGGCATTGAGCCCCAGCAAGATGAGGACAAACCGTACTAAATCAACCTGACCGCCCTCATAGTAGGTCACAAAGCCCTTAGCAATCAGATAGAAGGAAATAATCCGCATCAAAAACTGCACCCAGGATAGAAAGGCTGCCAAATAGACCAGCTTCATCTTGGGTTTGATGCGTTCTTTGAGTCGCTTCAAGAGGGCTTTTTTCTTTTCACGAGAAATTTTTTCTTCTTGTGCCATTGTTTACCTCTCTAAAACATATTCCATTATAGTATACCATTATTTGAATTGTCTGTAAATTTTAATTTTAATAAGATAAAAAAACAAACCACTCCACATGAGCAGTTTGTCATAAGTTATTTTTTATTAAACACCCAAATAGCGTTCTACTTCAACCTGCATATCTGCAGCTGCAACAACGGTATTGTGGCGAACAGGTGCGGTTTCCAAGCCGTCCACAGCTGGTGGTAGGGCTACACCTGAAATCTCATGCAGTTTTGCCAGGGCTTCAAAGTCGGTCAAGCCTGATTGGCCTGTCACAGCCTCAACCGCAACTACTGGAAACTTGTACGGACTTGCTGTAGAAGCAATCACTGTCGGAGTTTGGTCACCTGTTTGCTCCACATACTGTTTATAGACAGCTGAGGCAACAGCCGTATGTGGATCTTCAATGTAGTCTGACTCGTCATAGACACGCTTGATTTCCGCAGCAGTTTCTTTTTCTGTCGCAAAGGCGGCCGCAAAGAGAGAGAGGATATCCGCGTCAGCCCCTTGAATGTCATACTGACCAGCCTTGTTCAATGCTTCCATGAGCTCGGCTGTTTTGCCAGCGTCATTGCCAAAGAGGTGGAAAATCAACCGCTCCAAGTTAGAAGACACCAAGATGTCCATGGACGGACTGGTGGTCACGCGGAAGGTACGGTTCTTGTCGTAAACGCCTGTCGAGAAGAAGTCGGTCAGAACGTTGTTATCGTTGGACGCACAGATAAGCTTGCCAACTGGCAGACCGATTTGTTTGGCATAATAAGCCGCCAAGATGTTTCCAAAGTTTCCTGTTGGAACGGTGAAGTTGACCTTGTCGCCCGCCGCAATCTCGCCAGTCTTGACCAGCTGAGCGTAGGCATAGACATAGTAAACAATCTGTGGCACCAAGCGGCCGATGTTCATAGAGTTGGCAGATGAAAACTGAAGTTTCTTGGCCGCCAACTTGGCACGAAGGGCCTCATCGTTGAACATGTGTTTGACATTGGTTTGGGCATCGTCGAAGTTACCGTCAATGGCCACCACGTGCGTATTAGCCCCTGTCTGCGTGGTCATCTGCAATTCTTGGACCTTAGACACCCCGTCGCGTGGGTAGAAGACGATGATTTGCGTGCCAGGAACGTCTGCAAAACCAGCCATGGCTGCCTTGCCCGTATCGCCTGAAGTCGCAGTCAAGATGACAATCTCATTTTCCAAACCGTGTTTTTTCGCTGCTGTCGTCATCAAGTAAGGCAGGATGGACAGAGCCATATCCTTGAAGGCAATGGTTGAGCCTCGGAAGAGCTCCAAGTTGTATTGACCTTTTAGCTTAACCACTGGGGCAATAACTGGCGTGTCAAACTTGCTGTCGTAGGCATTGTTGATACAGTAGTCCAGCTCATCTGCCGTGAAATCATCCAAGAAAGCCGACAAAATCAATTTGGCAACTTCTTGATAAGAAACATCTTTCAAAACAGAAAAATCCAAGTCAACTGCAGGAATAGAAATCGGTGTAAACAAACCACCGTCGGTCGCCAAGCCCTGCAAAATAGCTTGACTAGCCGATACAGTATTTTTAGCATCACGTGTTGATTGATAAACTAGTGTCATGGTATCCCTCATAAAAAATCTATTTTTTCTATTCTACCACAAATTGACAGAAAATTGGCAAGATATGATGGAAAAGTCAGGCTTTAACCCTAGTTTCCTAACAATATTACCCAGATTATTGTTCTAGTCCTACCAAGTTCCATCAAAAATACCAGCCTATCCCAAGATAGACCGGTATCTATGAAAGTTTGGAGGCAATTTTCCTGTAAATCATATGTCAGTCAACTAACCGAGACTGGATTTACCATACGTTCCTAAACTTACTACTATAATCATTCTAAGCCAAAAGCTATCTAGACAAATTGACGAAGATAACCCATTCATCAAGGAATGATTTTCTAAGCGAGACAAGGCAAAGCGACGTAGGCATAACTAAAGTTAGGCAAGGAGCTTTAACGATGTATCGTGACGCAAGTTATCCTCAATCAAGGAAAGACTTGTCCAACAAACACTTACACGTTCATTTTGAAATCAGTTTTTCCTAAGAGAGTCTAGACGGCGAAGGCGAAGGTAAACCCAGTCATCAAGGGATGATTTTCTAAATGAGGCGAGGCAAAGCGACGCAGGCATAACTGAAGTTAGGCAAGGAGCTTTAACGACGGATCATGACGAAAATCCTTACTTGATGCGGCCTGGACGCTCTTTGTAGCCATAATACGCATCCTCAATAATTTCTTGCATATGGTCAACCATAGCCAAACGAGGGTTAGCTGGTGTACATTGGTCTTCGTAGGCAAGAAGAGCCAATTCGCGAGAGTGTTCTTTGAGTTCTTTCTCGTCGATACCTTGTGCTTTCAAGTTCATTTGGATACCGATGCGCTCACCGAGGTCGTAAACAGCTTGTGCGTATGAAGCGACACCTTCCTCTGGTGTTGAAGCTGGAAGTCCAAGCATTTTCGCGATGTCTTGGTATTTTTCATCCGCTTTGTAGTAGTTGTATTTAGGCCATGTCGCTGTCTTAGCTGGACGAGTACCGTTGTAGCGGATAACGTATGGAAGCAAGATAGCGTTGGTACGACCGTGAACGGTGTGGAAACGTCCACCAATCTTGTGGGCCATTGAGTGAGAAATACCTAGGAAGGCGTTGGCGAAGGCCATACCTGCAATGGTAGATGCGTTGTGCATTTTCTCACGTGAGTGGAAGTCCGCATTCTTCACTGAACTTTCAAGGTTTTCAAAAACAAGTTTAATAGCTTGGAGAGCTAAACCGTCCGTGAAGTCATTAGCTACTGTTGATACGTATGCTTCTGTTGCGTGGGTCAATACGTCCATACCAGTATCGGCAGTAACGTGTGCTGGTACTGTCAATACAAGCGCTGGGTCAACGATTGCCACAGTTGGCGTCAATGAGTAGTCAGCGATTGGGTATTTACGGTTGTTTGCTTTATCAGAGATAACGGCAAACGGTGTTACTTCTGAACCTGTACCTGATGTTGTTGGAATCGCGATAAACTTAGATTTCTTACCAAGCTCTGGGAACTTGAAGGCACGTTTACGGATGTCCATGAATTTTTGAACAAGGTCTTTAAAGTCAACAGTTGGTTGCTCGTAGAAGAGCCACATTACTTTAGCAGCATCCATTGGTGAACCACCACCGAGGGCGATGATTGTATCTGGTTTGAAGGTACGCATCAATTCTGTACCCTTGTAAACTGTTGTGATATCTGGATCTGGTTCAACGTCTGAGAAGATTTGGTAAACCACTTTATTACGACGGAGATCCAACTGTTCGATGATACGATCCAAGAAACCAAGTTCTACCATGGCATGGTCTGTAACGATCATGACACGTTCAACGTCACGGCATTTTTGGAGGTATTGGATAGAATCACGTTCGAAGTATGTTTTAGAAGGAACTTTAAACCACTGCATATTATTTCTACGTCTTCCTACTTTCTTGATGTTGAGCAAGTTCATAGCACTTACGTTATCACTGATGGAGTTGCGTCCGTAAGAACCACAACCAAGTGTCAATGATGGCAAGAAGGCATTGTAAACATCACCGATACCACCGAAAGTAGATGGAGAGTTCCAGATAACACGGATAGCACGCACGATTGTACCAAATTCTTTAGCTAATTCAGCATCTTCTGTGTGAATGGCTGCAGAGTGACCTAGACCGTGGAATTCTACCATTTGACGCGCTGCTTCAAGACCTTCTGCACGACCGTCAACTTTCAAGACGGCAATAACAGGTGACAATTTCTCACGAGTCAATGGCTCTTTTTCACCGATTTCAGCAACCTCAGCTGCCAAGATGTTTGTACCTTCTGGTACTGAGAAGCCAGCCTGCTCAGCAATCCATGCAGCTGGGCGACCAACGATGTCCGCATTCAATTTGCCTTCTGCACAGTTTTTGCTGTTAGCTTTCACACCGAAGCAGTATTCTTCAAGAAGAGCTTTTTCTTTCTTATTAACGAAGTAAGTTTTGTAAGACTTGAATTCTGCTACAAACTCATCGTAAACTTCTTTATCAATGATAACTGCTTGTTCTGACGCACAGACCATACCGTTGTCAAATGACTTAGACATAACGATGTCATGTGCTGCCTGACGGATGTTTGCTGATTTTTCAACATAGGCTGGAACGTTACCAGCACCTACACCGAGGGCAGGTTTACCACAAGAGTAAGCTGCACGCACCATTGCGTTACCACCAGTTGCAAGGATTGTTGCAATACCATCATGTTTCATCAACTCAGACGTTGCTTCCATAGATGGTTTTGTTACCCACTGGATACAGTTTTCAGGGGCACCAGCTGCCACAGCTGCTTCATAGACAACACGAGCTGCATGAGCAGAAGATTCTTGTGCAGATGGGTGGAAGGCAAAGACAATTGGATTACGTGTCTTCAAGGCAATCAATGATTTAAAGATTGCTGTAGAAGTTGGGTTTGTTGTTGGAGTGATACCACAGATAACACCAACTGGCTCAGCAATCAAGGTCAAACCTGTCACTTCGTCTTCTTCGATAACACCAACTGTTTTTGTATGGCGCATATTGTTAACCACGTGCTCGCAGGCAAACAAGTTTTTCGTTGCCTTATCTTCGAATACACCACGTTGGGTTTCTTCAAAGGCATGCATTGCCAATTCACCGTGCTTGTCAAGAGCAGCTACCGAAGCCTTAGCTACAATGTAGTCTACTTCTTCTTGACCAAGTTTGCGGAACTCATCAAGAGCAACCAAACCTTTTTGAACAAGCTCATCAACGTGTTTGCGAGCTTCTACTAATTTTTCTTCTGGTGATACAACTTTTTTATCAGCCATTGTGTTCCTCCAAATTTTCTTGTCAACATTTTGTTAACTTTTTCACAATGTTATTCTACAACTTTTATTTTTATTTGTAAAGAGAAATTGTTAATTTTTTCACATTTTTTCTGTTTTGCCATAGTAAGCGCTTACTTTTTGTTTGGTTCAGAAAGTATTTCCGAATACTTTCTGAAAAATTTCTGGAAATTCGCTTACAAGGAAAAAAGAGTCATTCTATTTAACCGAGGATCTCTTTCAACATCTATTTTATCAAGAAAACGCTTACAAGTAAACAACTTTTGTGAAAAAATATGGATAAATTTCTGATTATTTCCAAACCAATACTCGCGTCAGCATCTATTGATATACTTGCATTATGTTGGTTTTTGTGATATTATTAACAAGAAATTAACTATATTAACACATCAAAATGATGTACAATCATACATAGGAGGTCTGCCATGAAAGCAGTTGTTGTTAATCCAGAATCTACTGGTGTTGTCGTTGTCGAAAAAGAACTTCGTCCACTTGAAGCTGGCGAGGCTTTGGTTCAGATTGAGTATTGCGGTGTTTGTCACACAGACTTACACGTTGCTCAAGGTGACTTTGGTAAGGTACCGGGCCGTGTTCTTGGTCACGAAGGTATCGGAATCGTGACTGAAATTGCTCCAGATGTGACTAGCTTAAAAGTTGGCGATCGTGTGAGTGTTGCTTGGTTCTTCCAAGGTTGTGGCACTTGTGAATATTGTACAACTGGTCGCGAAACCCTTTGCCGTACTGTTAAAAATGCAGGCTACTCTGTTGACGGTGGTATGGCTGAGCAATGTATCGTAACTGCTGACTATGCGGTAAAAGTACCAGAAGGTCTTGATCCAGCTCAAGCAAGTTCTATCACCTGTGCTGGCGTAACCTGCTACAAGGCTATCAAAGAAGCGCACTTGGAACCTGGCCAATGGATTGTCATCTACGGTGCTGGTGGCCTTGGCAACCTTGCAGTCCAATACGCTAAGAAAGTCTTCAACGCTCATGTTATCGCTGTAGACATCAACAATGATAAATTGGAACTCGCCAAAGAAGTTGGTGCAGATGTCATCATCAATGGACTTGAAGTAGAAGACGTACCTGGCTATATCAAGGAAGTAACGGGAGGCGGTGCCCACTCAACTGTCGTAACGGCTGTTTCTAAGGTTGCCTTCAACCAGGCTATTGACAGCGTTCGTGCAGGTGGCTATGTCGTGGCTGTTGGACTTCCATCTGAATACATGGACCTCAGCATTGTCAAGACTGTGCTAGATGGTATCAAGGTAGTCGGCTCTCTAGTTGGTACTCGTAAAGACCTAGAAGAAGCCTTCCACTTCGGTGCTATAGGACTAGTTGTCCCAGTCGTTCAAAAACGTCCTGTGGACGATGCCGAAGCAGTCTTTGATGAAATGGCCGCTGGTACTATTCAAGGTCGTATGGTCCTTGATTTCTGCCACCATCACTAATTCGCTCTCCACTATTTTCAAGAAGTGATTATCCAATCGCTTCTTTTTTGCTTTCTAAAATAAAAAAGAAGCAGCCTAGACTACTGCTTCTCCAATTCTGCTAAAATACTTGCGAAATCTGTTTTGAGTGCTTCCAAGCTTGTTTCAACTTGACTTCTTGTCTGGTTATTTTTAACCACAACCTGTCCTGATTCGATTTCGCTACCACCCAGGGTAATGATGGCCTTAGCTCCAAAGACATCTGCTGACTTAAACTGGGCCTTGAGCTTGCGGTCAAGGTAATCTCGCTCTGCTCGGAAGCCTTGCTTGCGGATGGCTTGAACCAACTCGAGCGCTCCGCCATTGGCCTCCTGACCCAAAACAGCGATGTAGACATCTAGCTGGGTGTCGAGAGGGAGTTCAATGCCTTGCTTTTCAAGGACGAGGATGAGGCGCTCAATCCCCATGCCAAAGCCAAATGCTGGTGTTTCAGGTCCACCGAAATAGGACACCAAACCGTCGTAACGACCGCCGGCACAGATGGTCAGGTCGTTGCCACCAACCTCGGTCATAAACTCGAAAATAGTATGGTTATAGTAGTCCAGACCACGCACCATGTTGGTGTCAATCACATAAGCAATGCCTAAGCTGTCCAACATAGTCTTAACTGCTTCAAAGTGAGCAGTACTTTCTTCATCTAGGTAGTCTAAGATGGACGGTGCATTTTCCACTGCGACCTTGTCTTCTTTTTCCTTGGAATCCAACACACGCAAAGGATTTTCTTCTAGACGGCGCTGGCTATCTTTAGACAACTGTTCCTTGAGCGGCGTCAGATAGTCAATCAAAGCCTGACGGTAGGCTGCACGGCTCTCTGGATTTCCCAGACTATTGAGATGGAGGCGGATATTCTGAATTCCCAGCTCCTCAAAGAAGTGGTATGCCATGGCAATGGTTTCTACGTCTGTCGCTGGGTTATTGGAACCAAAGCACTCCACACCAATCTGGTGGAACTGACGGAGACGACCTGCCTGCGGACGCTCATAGCGGAACATTGGGCCCATGTAGTAGAACTTAGCCGGCTTTTGCACTTCTGGAGCAAAGAGCTTGTTTTCTACATAAGAACGAACAACCGGTGCCGTACCTTCTGGACGGAGGGTGATATGACGCTCTCCCTTGTCATAGAAATCGTACATCTCCTTGGTCACAATGTCTGTCGTATCCCCAACCGAACGGCTGATGACCTCATAATGCTCGAAGATCGGTGTGCGAATCTCAGCGTAATTGTACTGTTTAAAAATGCTGCGGGTAAAATTTTCCACATACTGCCATTTGCCAGAATCCTGCGGTAGTAAATCCTGTGTTCCCTTTGGTTTTTGTAGTTTCATGGTATTTCTCATTTCTCTAAATCTTGTCCTTTATTTTATCATATTTTGGACTTTTTTGGAAATGGCAGAGCAGACAAAAAGTCGTGCCTCCTGACACGACCTTGTTTAAAAAGCTATTTCTTGTCTACAATCTGGAAATTCAAGTCGGCCGCTTCAATCTCAACCTCAAGTTTTTCTTCTGAGTTGAGATTGAGGAGGTTTTCTAAGGCTGTTTCTGTAAAGGCCGCTACTTTTTCTTGGCGTTCCGCATCATTCAATACTTCCTCACTTGTCTTGTAAATGGCTTCTTGGGATTTATCATTTAGAAATTCCTGAGCCTTTTGTCCAGAAGTGAAGACATCGACCGCCTTGTCTAGCAGGCCATTGCTATTATTGCTGATTTTGATTTCTCCGTGTTGCTGAGAATCAACTTCGACAAGCACAGGTTTCTTGAAGGTCAAGGTATTATTTTGAATCTGAACATCTGACTGACCAATCCCTTCCAAGACCAACTTGAACTCCGTCTGCACAGGAATATCAACAGTCATCTCACGTCCTACAAAGAGCTTGGTAATCGGTTCTGTCCAGTCTGGCCATTCCTTTAATTTATTGTTTTCAAAGGTCTGGTTGGCAGTCGTGTCCACCTCAGCACCTGCTACAACCAGCTTGCTTTCCGCTTCAAACTTCTTAATGACAAACTCATATTGAACCTTGTGGGTTCCTTGGAACCAAGCAAAGATACTATTTCTAAACCAGAAGACTCCTAGACCAACAACCAGTAACAAAACCAAGAGGCTAGCCAACTTTTTCGCAAAAAACTTTCCAACTGTTTTCATACAGTTCTCCTTTTATATTGAATAATTGGAACTCGTCCTATAACTATTATATATATATATATATGCTGTCAAGTATTTTCTATCTTTTTTGACTATTTTAGCAAAGTTTGGGGAATTCTGTTCACTAAAAGTGTTTGAGGAAAAAATCGAAAGTTCTATAATGAAGTTAGCCACCTTACCTTAGTCAAGAATTAGATGTTTCACTATGTTTGAGTAAGTTGATGATTTCATTTGATAACAGCTTCAAGGGTGCCTGGTGTCAAATGAAATCTGATGTAAGGTATAAGAAAACACCTCTGTGCTATACTTGTTGTTCACCACAAACACAAGGAAAGGCATAGAGATGCAAAAGTATTATAAACCAAAAGGGAAACATTTGACAATAGATAACCGTCGCTTGATTGAGCGGTGGAAACTTGAAAATAAGTCAAATCGTGAAATTGCAGGCTTGTTAGGAAAGGCGCCTCAAACGATTCATAATGAAATCAAGCGTGGGACAACCTTACAACAAGTGCGAAAAGGGGTCTACAAAAAAGTTTATTCTGCTGATTATGCACAAACTGTTTACCAATTCAATCGAAAACGGTCGGTGAAAAAGTTAATTCTAACAAAGGAAATCAGAGAGAAGATTTTACACTATCATAAGCAAAAGTTTTCTCCTGAAATGATAGTGAAGAAGAAGCAAGTGAAAGTTGGTATTTCAACCATCTACTACTGGTTTCATAATGGTCATTTAGGATTGACGAAGGCCGACATGCTTTATCCCAGAAAAAGGAAAGGTGTCAAGAAGCAAGCTAGTCCGAACTTTAAGCCGGCAGGTAAATCTATCGAAGAACGTCCTGACGTTATTAATCTTCGCTTGGAAAATGGTCATTATGAAATTGATACCGTCCTACTGACTAAGATAAAAAATTATTGCCTGT